>JAQGOI010000203.1 GCA_028293685.1 Lysobacteraceae bacterium
GCGCGCGGCACGGTCCTACGATGCCGCCGCCATGTTGCAGCACGACGTCGAGGCGCATCTGCTCGATTCGTTGAGTTACATGGAGCAACGCGCGCCAACGCCGCCGCAGGTGCTGGTCGACATCGGCTGCGGCCCGGGGCGCGCAGCGGCCGCGATGCAGCAGCGATGGCCAAAGGCACGGGTGCTGGCTTTGGACCTGGCCATGCCGATGTTGCGCGCGCGCGCCGAAACACGACGCTGGCATCCGCTGCGTCGTGACGTCCAGCGCGTGTGCGCCGATGCCGCAGCGTTGCCGTTGGTCGAGGGCTGTGTCGATGTACTGTTCTCGAACCTGTGCCTGCAGTGGGTGGACGATCTGCCCGCGGTACTGGCGGGGTTCCGGCGCGTGCTCAAGCCCGGCGGGTTGCTGCTGCTGTCGAGCTTCGGCCCCGACACGCTGCACGAGTTGCGCGCCGCCTTCGCCACTGTCGATGCAATCCCGCACGTGAGTCCGTTTGCCGGTATCGCCCAGTGGGGTGATGCCCTGATGGCCGCCGGTTTCCGCGACCCGGTGCTCGATCGCGATGTCGTCGTCAAGGATTACGCCGACCTGCCGGCATTGATGCGCGAGCTGCGCGCCATCGGCGCGACCAATGCCCTGCGTGCACGGCGGCACTCGCTCACCGGAAGGGCGCGATTGGAGCGTGCGGCCGCTGCCTACCGCGCGGCATGCGGCGACGGGCCGCTGCAGGCGACCTGGGAGACGGTGACCGCGATGGCGTGGGGACCACCAGCCGGCGCACCGATCCGCGACGGCAGCGGCGAAATCGCGCGCTTTCCGGCAAGCAACATTCCGGTGCGCCGCCGCTGAGTGCGTCCGGTGTTCAGCCGATGTCGGTTACAACGGTCGCGACGCCCGACGGAACAACGCCATCATGCTCAAGTCACTTGGCATCGCCATCTCGATGGCTGCATTGGTCGTGTCGACAACGGTCATGTCGACAGCAGCCGTGGCACAGGTGCCTTCGGGCTGGCAGCTGGACACCGGCGCATTGGCCGCCAGCGGCAGCGACCTGCTGCTGCGCGCGCCCGATGCGCAGATCGACGGCCTGTTCCAGGCCGTGCACTCGGCGGCGCAGGATCCCAATGACGCACGCGCGCTGTGCACATTGTTCGCGCCCGACGCCGACCGCAGCCTGCAGGGATTGAATGATGTCGCCGCGCGACTCGGGCCGACCAGCCGCTCGCGCTTCGCCACGGCACTGGCCGACGTGTTCGTCGCTTCAATGCAGTCGTCGCCGCAGCCGCTGGATCGCGCCGCCGCGCAGCAGTCGCTCAAGGCGGCGGCCGTCACCGCTGCACTGCTGCATGATGGCTTCGTCGCCGGGCTGCAGGCCGAGGCTGGTGAGGATGCGCGCTGTCAGTCGCTGCGCTGGCTGCTCGATGCGGTGCAGTCGCGCCCGCAGACCGAGCGTGCGGCGATGACGCGTTTGCTGCTGGACCAGGGCTTGGCGCAGGTTGCATCCACGCATTAGCGACCCGATCAGCGGATGGGCGCGCGCCGCACCCGGAACAGGATGCGGCCCTGGTACGGCGTGCCCTGCGGTAGCGCGACGAAGCCCAGAGCGGCAATCGCATCGCGCGCCTTGGGCCACTGCTCCTGCTTGGTCAGCCAGAGGCTGTCGGGATCGAAATCCCTGCGCAGCGCGTCGGTGACATTGCCGTCGTACTCGGGATTGAAACGTGGCTGTATCTGCGGTTGCAGCGACAGTTTCCTGATGTCGGCGCGCAGGTAGAGATTCAGTCCGTAACGCGCCATGTCCTCGACCATGTCCACCTGGCTGATCGGTCCGACAACGCGCTGGTGGATCGCGGTAGCCCAGGCGCCGGCATCCTTGTGCGTGCGCCATTGCGCAGCGCCGATCTGCAGTCCCAGCGCCAGGACCGCCCAGGACAACAACCAGCGCCAGCGAGGCTGCGGCCGGCCGTCAAGCGAGCGCTGGTGTGCGGCCAGCACGGCCAGCGGCACGAACAGCGGCAGGATGTACAGCGGCAGTCGCGATCGCGAGATGCAAAACACCAGCAGCGGCAGCAGCACCCACAACGCCAGCAGCAGGCCCGCGGCGTCCTGGCGGCGCCCTTCCGCCGTACGCCACTCGCGCACGTTGCCCGGCAGCGTGCGTGCCCAGCGCAGCAGCGACGGCGTCCATGGCAACGCTCCGAGCAGCAGGGTGGGGACGTAGATCGCCAGCCACCCATACCATTCGCCATGGCGGCTGAAGTCGTCGCTGGCGACGCGGCCCACGACTTCCTTGCCCAGGAAGTAATCCAGCAGCCCCGGGTTGCGCACCGTCACCGCGACATACCAGGGCGCAGCAAGACCCGCGAACAACAGCAATCCCTGCCACTGCAGGACGCGCGGGCGCACGCGGCCGGGTGTTGCGAGGTCGAAAGCCGCAACCGCGAGCAACGGCAGCAATCCCGGCGGTCCCTTGTCGAGAAAGGCCAGCGCGAAGGCTGCCCACATGGCGGCGATCCAGCGTCGCGCATGGGTAGGTGCGCCGAAGCGGGCCTCGATGAACGCCCACATCGCCAGCGTTTCGCAGGCCGCCAGTACGTAGTCGGTGGTGATCAGCTGCGCGGCACCGATCGGAAACAGCATCGTCGCGTACACCAGTCCCGCCTGGTCGGCGCTCTGCGGTGCGAGACGGCGCGCGATGCGCCATGCCAGCCAGACGCACAGCAGGTAGGACAGTGCCGCGGGCAGGCGCGCGGCCCAGGCGTTGCGACCAAACACGCCGACGCTGGTAGCGATCGCCCAGTAAGTCAGCGGTGGCTTGGTCCAGTGTCCGATGTTCTGGCTGCGGTGCGGCTCGACCCAGTTGCCGCTGTCGAGCATGTGCAGCGCCGCGTTGGTGTAACGACCCTCGTCGGGATCCCAGATCCCGCGCTGCCCAAGGAACAATAACGCGAGGGTCAGCGCCAGCGCTGCGATGCGGGCGCCGGGAGATTGCAACAGTCGATGCATGCGCGGTCCGGAGACGATGGCCCGGCGATTCTACGGCGTGCCGCTCAGCCGCCGGCAGCGAACAGCACCGGCAACGCGTCCAGGTCGACGTTGCCGCCGGACAGGATGACGCCGACGCGGCGTCCGGCGAACTGATCGCGATAGCGCAGCACCGCCGCAAGCGCCGTCGCGGAGGACGGTTCGACGAGCTGTTTCATGCGCGACCGGAGCAGCCGCATCGCGGCGATGGTTTCGCTGTCGTCGACAACCAGCGCGTGCACGTCGTGTTGCCGCAGCACGGCGAAGTTGGGCGCGCCGAGGGTGCCGCGCAGGCCGTCGCAGATCGTGTCCGGCACGAAGTCCGTGACGCGTTCGCCGCGCGCCAGCGACGTCGCCGTGTCGGCTGCCCCCGCGGGTTCGGCGACAAACACCTGACAGCGTGCCGCGAGCGACGCGGCCGCCAGTACGGAGCCCGCTGCG
>JAQGOI010000264.1 GCA_028293685.1 Lysobacteraceae bacterium
ATGAAGACAGTGTCCATGCAGGGCCGGGATTTGGGAATCGGAATTCGGATACAGGAGCTTAGCGCGCTGGCTCCCGGGCGTTTACGAATGCCGAATCCCGACTTGTCGCCAACGGCGGCAAGCAAGCCATATCCCAGCGCGGCATGACCTGGATGGCTGCATCGTTCTGCTGGCCGGCCTGCAGGCGCAGGGCACCGGCGAAGGCGATCATGGCGCCGTTGTCGGTGCACAACGCCGGCCGCGGGAAGCACGCGCGACCGCCGCGGCGCGCCGCCATCGCCGCCAGCTTCGCGCGCAGCCGGACATTGGCGCCGACGCCGCCGGCGACGATCAGCGTTTCGCATCCAGCCGCATCCAGCGCCCGCTCGCACTTGATCGCCAGGGTGTCGACCACGGCATCCTCGAAACCGCGGGCGATGTCGGCACGCGTTTTCGGCGACTGGTCACTGGCGCGCCAGGCCAGCAGCACCTGGGTCTTGAGCCCACTGAAACTGAAGTCCAGCCCGGGCCGATCCGTCATCGGCCTCGAAAATTTGTAGACGTCCGGCGACCCCGTCGCGGCCAGGGCCGCCAGCTGCGAGCCGCCGGGATACGGCAGGTCCATCATCTTGGCCGTCTTGTCGAAAGCTTCGCCGGCGGCGTCGTCCAGCGTTTCGCCGAGCAGCCGGTACTGGCCGATGGCGTCGACGGCGACCAGCTGGGTGTGGCCACCGGAGACCAGCAGCGCCACAAATGGCGGTTCGAGGTCCGGCGCTTCCAGCAACGGCGCCAGCAGGTGGCCCTCCATGTGGTGGACGCCGATCGCCGGTTTGTCCAAGGCCCAGGCCAGCGCGCGGGCCACCCCGGCGCCGACGAGCAGGGCGCCGACCAGTCCGGGGCCGGCGGTATAGGCCACCCCGTCCAGATCACCGACGCCCATGCCGGCGTCGGCCAGGGTCTGGCGGATCAGTGGCAGCAGTTTGCGCACGTGGTCTCGGCTGGCGAGCTCCGGGACGACCCCGCCATACTCGGCGTGCAGGGCGATCTGGCTGTAGAGCGCCTGTGCCCGCAAGCCTTCGACCCCGGCGAAGGCCGTGTCGTAGACCGCTACGCCGGTCTCGTCGCAGGAGGTTTCGATGCCAAGTACGCGCATGGGCTTGGGGGGCGGCGCCCGTCGGAGAATGGCCGGGCGGTTGCGCCGTCGCAAAGGGAGCCGCTATCATACGCGGCTCGCCCGTTGCGTCGGGCGGCTTCCTGTCCAGAGATCACCGCATGCCCAGCGTCAAAGTCCGCGAAAACGAGCCCTTCGAGTTTGCCCTGCGCCGCTTCAAGCGCACCTGCGAGAAGGCCGGCGTGCTGGCCGAGACCCGCAAGCGCGAGTTCTACGAGAAGCCGACCCAGGAGCGCAAGCGCAAGGCCGCTGCCGCCGTGAAGCGCCAGGCCCGCCGCAGCTCGCGCGACGTCACCAAGCGCCAGCGCCTGTATTGATCGGATCGGCGTTGCCTTTGGGCCTCGCCGGACCTGCCGCAGTGACCCCTGAAGCCGGCCCAGTGCCGGCTTTTCGTGTTTTTATCGCCCTGACCGGAAACCCGCCATGACCCTCAAGCAGCAACTCGTCGAAGACATGAAGGCCGCCATGAAGTCCGGCGACAAGATCAAACTGGGCGTGATCCGCCTGATCAACGCCGGCATCAAGCAGCGCGAAGTCGACGAGCGCATCGAGCTGGATGATCCCGCGGTGATCGCCGTGCTGGAAAAGATGACCAAGCAACGCCGCGATTCGGTCAGTCAGTACGACGCCGCCGGTCGTAACGACCTGTCGCGCATCGAGCGCGACGAGATGGCGATCATCGAGCACTACCTCCCGGCCAAGATGAGCGAGGCGGAGGTCGTCGACGCCATCGACGCGGCCGTGGCCGAAACGGGTGCCGCAACGCCGGCAGAGATGGGCAAGCTGATGGCCGTGCTCAAACCGCGCCTGGCCGGCAAAGCCGACATGGGCGACGTATCCAAGCTGGTGAAGCAGCGGCTCTCGGGCGGCTGACCCTAGCTCGTAGGAGCGGCTTACGGCCGCGAGCTCTTAGCGTTCTGGCCAACGTCAAAAGCTCGCGGCTGTAAGCCGCTCCTACGAAGAGCATTGCTGCATGGCATCCTGATCCGCAATGGCCCGCATCCCCGACGCGTTCATCGATGACCTACTCGCGCGCACCGACATCGTCGAGGTGGTCGGCACGCGCGTGCCGCTGAAACGGCAAGGCAAGGAATACGCGGCGCGCTGTCCGTTCCACGACGAGCGCTCGGCATCGTTCACGGTGTCGCCGACCAAGCAGTTCTATCACTGCTTCGGCTGCAGCGCGCACGGGACGGCGATCTCGTTCCTGATGCAGTACGACCGCCTGGAATTTCTCGACGCGGTCGATGAACTCGCTAAGCGCGTTGGCATGGAAGTGCCGCGGGACACCGTCGTTCGCAACCAGGACAGCGACAGTCGCGAGCTGTACCTGGCGGTCGATGCGGCGTCGAAATTTTTCCAGCAGCAGCTTGCCGGCAGCGGCAAGGCGCGCGCGTACGTCGCCGGCCGCAACATCGACACCGACATCGTCGAACGCTACTCGGTCGGCTATGCGCCCGACGGTTACGGTGCGCTGAAGGATGCGCTTGGCACCGACGCCCGCCGCATGGGCCTGCTCGAACGCGCCGGGTTGTTCTCGAAAAACGACAAGGGCCATGTCTACGACAAGTTCCGCGACCGGTTGATGTTTCCGATCCACGACCGCCGGGGCCGCGTCATCGCGTTCGGCGGCCGCGTGCTGGACCCTGAAGACTCGCCGAAATATCTCAACTCGCCGGAGACCGCGCTGTTCCACAAGGGCCGTGAACTCTACGGCCTGTGGCAGGCGAAACAGGCCAATCCGAAACTCGAGCGCCTGATCGTCGTCGAGGGTTACATGGACGTCGTGGCGCTCGCGCAGTACGGCGTGTCGCAGGCGGTCGCGACACTCGGCACCGCAACCACGCCGGACCACGCCGAGCTGCTCTTCCGCAATGCGCCCGATGTGTTTTTCTGTTTCGATGGCGATCGCGCCGGACGCGCGGCGGCGTGGAAGGCGCTGGAGTCGGTGCTGCCGCGCATGAAAGACGGGCGCCAGGCGTTTTTCCTGTTCCTGCCCGACGGCGAGGATCCCGACACGATCGTGCGCAAGGAAGGCGCCGACGGCTTCGCGCAGCGCCTGCAGCAGGCGACGCCATTGTCGGAGTTTTTCTACTCCGAGCTCGGCAAGGACGTGAACCTGGGCAATCTCGACGGCAAGGCGCGCCTGGCCGAACGCTGCAAGCCGATGCTGGCACAGATCCCCGACGGCGCTTTCGGCGACCTGATGCGGCAACGGCTGACCGAACTCACCGGCGTGGGCGCACGCAACAGCGCACCGGAAACCCACGTGCCCGTACAACGCGCCCATGGTGGACAACCCATCGCCAAAGTCGCGAAGCAATCGCTTGTTCGCAGCGCGATCACCGCACTCCTGCAGCAACCGTCCGTGGCGTTGGCGTTACCAATACCGTTGAGGTTTTCTTCTCTGGCGCTTGCCGGCATCGATTTGCTGACGGAGGTCGTCCTGCTGGTTCACGCGCGGCCAGGAATTACCACCGGCGCGATACTCGAGCACTTCGAGGGGCGGCCGGAAGCGGCCGCATTAGCCAAGCTGGCGACTGCGCCAGCCGTTGACGCAACAGTATCGACACCTCTGGACTCACGCGTGCTCGACGACGCCGACAAGCGACAGCAGGGGTTTCTCGATGCGATTTCACGTCTCGAAATGCAGGCACTGCATCAACGTCGCGAGGAGTTGCAGGGCCGACTGGGCAGTCTGGACGAAGCTGAGAAACAGGAATTGCGCAGCCTGATGCAGGCACGTTTCGTCGGTAGCTAAGTCGTTTCACCCCCAGACTTCGGTCATCACCCGCGCGAAGTTGCCGCCCAGGATCTTGGCGATGCGCGCATCCGAATGCCCGCGCGCCGACAGCATGCCGCCAAGCATCGCGTACCGGTTGGTCATGTTGAGGTCGGGAATGAACAGGTAGAGGTCCCGCGGTCGCCCTGTCGCGAAGATGCCCTGCTGCTTCATGTCGGCGATTGCGGCGCGATTGTCCTTCTCGAAGGCGGCTGTACGCTCTACCGGGGCCACCGGTGTATCGCTGCCGATGCCGACATGGTCTTCGCCGCAGACATTGACCGCATGCTCGATATGTCGGATCAGGTCGATGGCGATGGGCTGCGTATCGGTGCGCAGGTACGGCCAGAAGATGATGCCGGCGACCCCGCCGCGATCGGCCATCGCACGCAGCTCGTCGTCACCGGTGTTGCGCGGCAGATCGGACAACGCGCGACAGCCAGTGTGGCTGATGAGAACAGGTGCCCTGGACGCGGCGATGCCTTCCCTGGTCGTGCGTTGCGACCCATGCGCGAGGTCGACGACGATCTTTTCGGCGTTGAGACCCCTGACGACTTCGTGGCCGTAGTTGCTCAGGCCGGCGTTGCCGGGTTCCATCGCACCATCGCCGACCAGGTTGCGGCGGTTGTGCGTAAGCTGGATGACGCGCACGCCACGCTTGCGGAACAGCGCGATGCGATCGAGGTCCTCGCCCAGCGGCTCGGTACCCTGGAAACCGAAGATCATCCCGAGCTTGCGCTCGCGATGCGCGCGTGCGAGATCGGCGCCATCCGTGATGAGCGTGAGCGCGTCGGGATAGGCGGCAATCGTCGCGCGCCATTTTTCGATGTTGGCACTGGTGGCCTGGAAAGCCGCATCGTTCAACCAGAACTGCCCGGAAGGGCCGACCGTGAGCAACGTGGCCGTCAGTCCGCAGCCGCGTGCGGCGGCGAGTTCCGGACCAATGGCCGGATCGTCTTTGTCCAGGTAAACCAGATTGGTTCCCGATGCGCCGTCGATCGCGAGTGTGTCGGCGTACGGCGGCCACGGGCCGGCAACGGCGGCACGTGCGACTCGGCTTCGAACAAGCCACGCGCCGAGCGCAAGGCCGCCGCCGGCCTTCAGGAATCGACGTCGATCAACCATGCTGCCTTCCCGGCCGGTGTCTGCAGTCAATGCTGCCACCGGACTGCGAGCGGTTGAAGTGCCTGTGGCATTCGGCAAAACCGGCGCGCCGATCGCGACGCGAGACACCGGCATCGCCGTCGGCCAAGACGATGATGCATCCCCGTAGGATTCGTTGCGTTGACCGCTTGCCGCCTGCTCTGCCGTTATGTCGACGGACTTCCCAGGAGATTCCAATGTTGCCACTGATTCGCATCGCACTATGCTGCCTGCTGGCATTGCTTCCGATGGCGGCGTTCGCCGACGCCACGATTCCGGTGAAGGACATCGCCGCCGCCAAGGATCCGGGCTGGCTCAAGCGATACGAAGGCAGCACCATCGTCAGTTACGAGCACCGCAGTTTCGACGCGGTCGATTTCCCGGATTCCAGGCTGCTGCAGGCGCCCGGCGATGCCGTGTACGACCGATACAACAACCGCGTTGTCGAACCCAAACGCACGCTGCCCGCGGAAGGCGAATACACCCGCCTGGTGTATGTCGCTCCGGAAGATCGCTCGCCGCTGGAAGTGATTCGCAATTACATCGACGAGATCAAATCCAACGGCGGCGAACTGCAGTACGGCTGCCAGGACGAGGCGTGCGGAGGCGCACTGGTCGGCAACGATCACGGTGGCGGCACCCAGGGCCTGCTCGAGAAGCTTTATCCGCAGGCGCGGGTGAAGGATGCGGCCTTCAGCAATGGCAAGTGCGCGACCTCGGAGACACCGAGCGAACAGCGTTACATCCTGGCAACGATGCCCAATGGTGCCGGCGCCAATGCCACGCTGGGCATCTTCGTCTATGCACTGGACGCGGATGGCTACTGCGCCGCGCTCAATGGCCGCACCGCCGTACTCGTCGTGGCCGTCGAACCCAAGGCGCGCGAACAGAAGATGGTGACCGTCAGCGCGACCGACATGGCCAAGGCGCTGGCCAGCGACGGCCACATCGCGCTCTACGGGATCTATTTCGACACCAACAAGTCGGCGATCAAACCCGAGTCGAAGGCGACGCTGGAGCAGATCGCGCAGTTGCTCAAGCAGCAACCCAAGCTCGCGCTTTCGGTGGTCGGCCATACCGACAACGTCGGTGGGGCCGACGAAAACGTGAAACTGTCCAGGCGCCGCGCCGACGCCGTGGTGACCTCGCTGCTGGAGGATTACGGCATCGCCGAGTCACGCCTGCAGGCGGGCGGCGCAGGAATGACGCAACCGGTGGCGAGCAATGCCGACGAAACAGGACGGGCGAAAAACCGTCGCGTGGAGCTGGTCAAACGCTGAAGATGGCAGGAATCACGCAGCCGGTTGCAGCGCCATCCCCGCTACCGGCTGCAGCCACGGCAACAGCCAGTGGTCGATCAGCAGGAATCCGAACAACGCC
>JAQGOI010000289.1 GCA_028293685.1 Lysobacteraceae bacterium
ATGTAAGCCTGCTACCAGCCCATGTACTGACCGCCGTTGGCCGAGAGGTTGGCACCGGTGATCCAGGCGGCCTCGTCCGGGATGAAGAAGGCCACTGCGTACGCGATTTCTTCCGGCAGGCCCAGGCGACCGGTCGGGATCTGCGCGACGATCTAGTTGCGGACTTCCTCGGGCACGGCCATCACCATGTCGGTGCCGATGTAGCCCGGGGACACCGTGTTGACGGTGATTCCGAACTTCGCGTTTTCCTGCGCCAATGAAATCGTGAATCCATGCATGCCCGCCTTGGCGGCGGCGTAGTTGGCTTGGCCGTACTGGCCTTTCTGGCCGTTGATCGAGCTGATCTGGATGACGCGGCCCCACTTGCGCTGGCGCATGCCGTCGATCACCGGGCGCGTCATGTTGTAAACCGAGTTGAGGTTCGTGTTGATGACCTCCGACCACTGCTCCGGGCGCATCTTGTGGAAGGTGGTGTCGCGGGTGATGCCGGCATTGTTGACGAGGATGTCGACCGGCCCGGCCTGGCGTTCGAGGTCGGCGACCATCGCTTCTCCATCCGTTGCCGAAGAGACATCGCCCCGCACCAGGGTGATGTCGTAGCCATCGGCCTGCATCCTGCGCTGCCAGTCGCGTGCCTTTTCCTCGTTGCGGTAATTGGTGGCGACCTTGTGGCCCAGGCTGGCCAGTCGCTTGCAGATGGCGGTACCGATCCCGCCGGTTCCCCCGGTCACTAGCGCGACGCGTGCACTCATGTCGTATCCCTCCGTGACCGCGAGAGCGGTCCTTGCCAGGTCAATGTAGCGCTTTCCGCCACGCGACCCATTCTAGGGTCGGGCCGTTACGCAGGTGTTGTCCGCAGCGCAAGGTGACCGGACGGAATCAATGCGATATCGAACTCGCGCACGGCAGCGGCAAGCAATGCGGCAAGCGATGGGGATCCGTCCAGTGCGGCGGAAGGTTGTCCAAGCAGGCGCCAGATCAGCCGAAGTGCAGGCAGGGGATCGGCTGCATCCAGCGGCAATGACGCCAGCGATTTGGACAACTTCCGTCCGTCATCACCAACGATCACCGGAAGGTGCGCATAGCAGGGCGTGCCCAGCCCCAATGCGCGCTGCAGCAGGATCTGGCGGGGCGTCGAATCGAGCAGGTCCGCGCCGCGGACGACATCGGTGATGCCCTGCGCGGCATCGTCGACGACCACGGCAAGCTGGTACGCCCAGAAGCCGTCGGCGCGCCGAAGGACGAAATCGCCGATCTCGCTGCTGGCGTCGTGTGCCACGACCCCGCGAATCAGGTCGTCGAATTCCACATGCCTACCGTCAGGCACGCGAAAACGCACAGAGGGATTCCTGCGCGCACGCCCCGCGACGCACCGCTGGTGAACTCCCTTGTGCCCGGCGAGTACGCGGCGCGAGCAATGGCAGGCAAACGCATCGCCGGTTGCCTGCAGGCGTGCCAGCGCGTCCTGATACAAGGGCCCGCGTTGGCTTTGCCACACGACAGGCGCGTCGGACTCCAGCCCGAAATGCTGCAGGGTCAGCAGCTGCTGCTCTGCCGCCCCGGGCCGTTCCCTCGGCGGATCCAGGTCCTCGATGCGGATCAGCCATTGGCCCCCAGCCTGTCGCGCCAGCATCCAGCTTGCCCACGCCGCCAGCAGCGAACCCAGGTGCAGCGGGCCGGTCGGCGAGGGCGCGAATCGCCCGCGGTAGGCGGCGCCCGGCAGGTCGATCACGGGCGAACCGCGGCTGAAAAAGGCAGGGTCGGGCGCAGGGTCACCGGGCTTCGGCCAGCCTGCGTGTGGATCCTCCGCGAACCGCTCGGCTTGAAATCAGCCCGCGATTGCCACAGGTTGTGCTCAACCCGCGCGCCCGCGTGATGATGGAAACGATCGAATGTTGAAGCGCGTTGCATTATTCCTGGCGACCAACCTTGCCGTGCTGGCGCTGGCCAGCGTGGTGATGTCGCTGCTTGGCGTCAATGCCGGCCAGTTCGGCGGGCTGCTGGTGATGGCGGCGCTGTTCGGTTTCGGTGGCTCCTTCGTTTCGCTGCTGTTGTCGAAGTGGATCGCCAAGCGGGCGACCGGTGCGCATGTCATCCAGACTCCGCGCAACGAGGCCGAACAGTGGTTGCTGGCAACGGTGCAGCGGCAGGCCAAAGCCGCCGGGATCGGGATTCCCGAGGTCGCCATCTACGACGCTCCGGAGATCAACGCCTTTGCCACCGGTGCCAACCGCAACCACGCGCTGGTCGCGGTCTCTACTGGGCTGCTGCGGGCGCTGGACCGCGATGAAGCCGAAGCGGTCCTGGGCCACGAGGTCAGTCATGTGGCGAATGGCGACATGGTGACGATGGCCTTGCTGCAGGGCGTGTTGAACACATTCGTGATCGTGCTCGCTCGTATCGTCGGACGGCTGGTGGACGGCTACCTGAGCGGCGGGCGCGACAGCAGTGGCGGCGGGATCGGCTATTACGCGGTCGTATTCGTGCTGGACATGGTCTTCGGTTTATTTGCCAGCATGATCGCGATGTGGTTTTCGCGTCATCGCGAATTCCGCGCCGATGCCGGTGGTGCGGCGCTTGCCGGGCGCAACAAGATGATTGCCGCGCTCGAGCGCCTCGCACAGAACCATGGCCAGACGACACTGCCCAAACAGGTCGCCGCCTTCGGAATCAGCGGCGGCAACGGTCGCGGGCTGCGCCGGTTGCTGATGAGCCATCCGCCGCTCGACGAACGGATCGCGGCCCTGCGCAATGCACCGCTGCAAGGGCACGCCGCCCGCCAGGGAGTCGTCGCCTAGCCATCGTCGCCTCGAGCGGCGCGGCCTTCGGCTAGGTCACTCGAAGTCGTAGTTCATCTCGGGGCCCGCCGGAGCCAGGAAGTGGCCTTCCACGAAGTCGACGCCGCTGGAAAACAGCACCGACATGCTGGCGGCGTCCTGCACGAATTCGGCAACGGTGCGAATGCCCAGGCCTTTTGCCTTGGTGGCGATGTCACGCACGCGCTGCTGGTTGACGCTGTTCTTGGCCAGGTCTTCCATGAAGCTGCGATCGAGCTTGATGAAGGACGGATCGAAATGCGACAGCAACTGGAACGAGTCCAGGCCCACGCCAAACTGCTCCAGGCCGACGCGACAACCGTGCGCCGCGACGGCGGCGGCAAATTCCTGCGCGGCGCGCAGGTTGGTGAACACCTTTGCTTCGGGTAGCTGCAATACAAGGTGTTCGCCGCTGGCTCCGCGCGCGATCAACTGCTCGCCGACGAAGCGGGCGAGGCTGTCGTCCGCCAGCGACGCCTGCGTGATCTTCACCAACAGCGTGGTCGGTCGGCCAGCGCGCGCGCGCTCGGCGATCACCGAGATCGCGTGCCCCACGACCCAGCGGTCGATCTCCCACAACAATCCATGTTCCTCCGCGATCTGCAGGAAGCTCAGCGGCGGGACCATTTCCCCCGAACCGGCGTCCAGGCGGATGTAGGTTTCGTAGATCGCGCCGGGTTCGCCCTGCAGGCTGATCACGGGTTGGTAATAAAGCAGGAACCGGTCATGGTCGAGCGCGTCGCGCAGGCGGCCCACCCACGCCTGGATGCGTTCCTCCTCGGCGCGATCGACGGCGCTGGGGTCGAAAATCTCCAGGCGGTTGCCGCCCACGGCAATCGACGAGCGGACGCCGTGGTTGGCCTTGGCCAGCACCTGGGTGACGCTTGCGATTTTTTCGCCGATCTGCACTCCGCCGATGCTGGCGGTGATCGCGCTGGAGCGGTTGCCGATTTCGAAGACGTGCGATGCGAAGGCCTCGCGGATGCGTTCGGCCAGCGCCGTCGTGGCCAGGTGATCGGCCTGGACCAGGACGGCAAGACTGTGCTCGCC
>JAQGOI010000321.1 GCA_028293685.1 Lysobacteraceae bacterium
AGCGCTGCGGGCAGCGCGAGCCGGTAAGGCCGCGCGTCCAGCCCCGCGGCCAGGTTGAGTACGGTCGTGGCGCCTTGCGCGACGCAACGCAGGATGATCTCGTCCATGACGGCCGTGCGAACGACCATGGGCCAGCTCATGGTCTTGCCGCGCGGCATGGTGTCGACGATCGTCTGTCCACGCTCGCCGGCCAGGCGACGCGCGTACGGATCGTTGAACAGCGCGTCGGTACGCTCGCTTTCCATGGCGCGATACACCGCGACCCACAGCGCGGTGTCGGACACATCGCGGATCGGATTCGTCTGGCTCATGGCAACAACTCCGATTCGATGGACGAACTCAGTTGACTTTGTGGATCGCCCGCTTGTCCACGGCCATTGCCGCATCGTGGATGGCTTCGGACAACGTCGGATGCGCATGGCAGATCCGGGCGAGGTCGTCGGCGGAGCCGTGGAACTCCATCGTCAGCACGCCCTCGTGGACGAGTTCGGACACGCCAACACCGACCAGATGCAGGCCGAGAACCCGATCGG
The DNA here is from genome assembly GCA_028293685.1 of Lysobacteraceae bacterium. GTDB lineage: Bacteria > Pseudomonadota > Gammaproteobacteria > Xanthomonadales > Xanthomonadaceae > Cognatiluteimonas. The sequence goes on from JAQGOI010000321.1 coordinate 534, forward strand.
TTTCGGCATGTGCGATCACCTTGACGAAACCCGCCGGTTCACCCATCGCAACGGCACGCGCAATCGCCGCGAATGGAAAGCTGCCGGTCTTGTATGGAATCCCTTCGGCCTTGAGCTGCTGCTCGGTCTTGCCGACCCAGGCAATTTCCGGCTCGGTGTAGATCACCCACGGGATGGTGTCGTAATTGACGTGACCTGGCAGCCCGGCGATCAGTTCGGCCACCGCGATCCCTTCCTCGAACCCCTTGTGCGCGAGCATCGGTCCGCGTACGCAGTCGCCCACGGCCCAGACACCGTCGACGCCGGTGTGGCAATGCTCGTCGACTTCCACCACGCCGCGCGCATCGAGCTTCACGCCGGTGCCATCGGCGAGCAGGCCCTTGCTCGCGGCCTTGCGACCAACCGACACCAGCAGCTTGTCGACGATCAACGTCTGCTCGCCCTTCGCATCGGTGTAGGTGACATGCACGCCGTCCGTCTCGACTTCGGTCTTGGACACCTTGGCGCTGAGCCGAATGTCCAGACCCTGCTTCTTGAACTCCTTGGCGGCGCTCTTTGCGACCTCCGCATCGGCGGCTGCCAGGAAATCAGGCAGCGCTTCCAGGATCACGACTTCGGATCCCAGTCGCTTCCACACACTGCCGAGTTCAAGTCCGATCACGCCCGCGCCAATGACGCCAAGTCGTTTTGGAACAGCGGTCAGGTCAAGCGCGCCGACGTTGTCGATGATGTGCTCACCGAATTTCGCGAAGGGGAGCTCGATCGAATCGGAACCAGCGGCGAGGACGACATTCGTGCCCTTGAGCTCGACTTCGGAGCCGTCGTGTTGTTTGACCTTGACGATGTTGCCCGGATGCAGCGTGCCGAGACCGTAATAGGTCGTGATCTTGTTCGCCTTGAACAGCATCGCGATGCCACCGGTGAACTGCTTCACGATCTTGTCCTTGCGACCGATCATCGTGCCGATGTCGATCGAGGCGCCCGTCGTGGCGATGCCATGTTCGGGGAACAGGTGCTGCATGTTCCAGAACTGGCGCGAGCTGTCGAGCAGCGCCTTTGACGGGATGCAGCCCACCCGCAGACAGGTACCACCGAGTGCCGGTTTGCCGTCCTTGCCGAGCGCGGCATCGATGCACGCGGTCTTCAGTCCAAGTTGCGCGGCCCGGATCGCAGCGTGATAACCCGCAGGGCCGGCGCCGATGACGACGACATCGAAGGATTGTTGCTCGCTCATCAGTTTTCCCGTTGGTGATTGGCGCCTTCCCCCGGCTGCGGGGGAAAGGTTGGGTGGGGGCGGACGTTCGCCAGCCGTGTCCCATCCTGGCCCTCCCCTGAAGCGGGGAAGGGACTGGAGACTTACATTCCCAACAACATCCGGCCCGGATTCTCGAGCTGGTTCTTGATGTCGACCAGGAACAGCACCGCGTCCTTGCCATCGATGATGCGATGGTCGTAGCTGAGCGCGATGTACATCATCGGCGCGGCGATCACCTGGCCGTTCTCGACGATCGCGCGTTCCTTGATCGCGTGCATGCCCAGGATCGCCGACTGTGGTGGATTGACGATCGGCGTCGACATCAGCGACCCGAACGTTCCGCCGTTGGTGATGGTGAAGGTGCCGCCCTGGAGGTCCTCGAGTTTTAGGCCGCCCTCGCGCGCTGCCTTGGCATAGCCGCCGATTGCCGATTCGATGTCGGCGAACGACATGCGTTCGACATTGCGCAGGACCGGCGTTACCAGGCCGCGCTCGGTCGACACGGCGATCGAGATGTCGGCGTAGCCGTGGTAGATCACGTCATTGCCGTCGACCGATGCATTGACGACCGGATGGCGCTGCAGCGCATTGGCGGCGGCCTTGGCGAAAAAGCCCATGAAGCCGAGCTTGATGCCGTTTGCCTTCTCGAAGGACTCGCCGAGCTCCTTGCGCAACGCCATGACCTTGCCGAGGTTGACCTCGTTGAACGAGGTGAGCATCGCGATCGAATTCTTCGACTGCATCAGGCGCTCGGCGATGCGTGCACGCATGCGCGTCATCGGAACGCGTTCTTCCGGACGCGCCCCGCCGGTGACGCCCGTGGACTTGCCGCTGGCGTAATTGACGATGTCTTCCTTGGTGACCGCGCCCTTGCGGCCGGTACCTTCGACCTGCGAGGCATCGACACCGGCCTTGTCGGCGGCAAAGCGCGCACCAGGCGGAAGGTCGGCCGACTTCCCGGTGGTCGACGGTTTCGTGGCTTCCGGCTTCGGCTGCACCGGCTTGGCTTCCGCCGTTGCCGCCGCATCGTTCCTGGCATCGATTGCCTTTGCGGATTTCGCGGGAACGGCCGCTGCGCCTTCCTCGATGATCGCAAGCACCTGTTGGCTGGTCACCGTGGCACCGGTCTCAAAGCGGATTTCCTTGAGGACGCCGTCGACGGGCGAGGGCACCTCGAGCACGACCTTGTCGGTTTCCAGGTCGACGAGGTTCTCATCGCGCGCAACGCTGTCGCCGGCTTTCTTGTTCCAGGTGGCGATGGTGGCATCGGAAACCGATTCCGGCAGAACGGGGACTTTGACTTCAATGGCCATGTGCGGCGTCCTGAGATAAGCGTGATGAGAGGGTAGCGATCATTCGACCGTGGCATCGCCGTTCAATGGGTTGACCAGCGCGTCGGCGACCAGCAGCGCTTGTTCGGCCATGTGCTCGTCCAGGTGTCCAGCGGCGGGCGAGGGCGAACGCGCGCGTCCGGCGTAACACAAGGATTGCTTTGCCTGCAGGCATGCCCGCAGGTGATGCTGGATCTGGTACCACGCGCCCTGGTTCTGCGGCTCTTCCTGGCACCAGACGACTTCCGTCGCCGACCCAAGACGTTTGAGCTCGGCCGCCAGTTGCGGACGCGGGAAAGGATACAGCTGTTCGACTCGCACCAGCGCGACATCGGTGATGTTCTGCTTGCGCGCTTCTTCCAGCAGGTCGTAATAGACCTTGCCCGCGCACAGAACGACGCGACGGGTTTTTTTGGCGGTTGCGGTCGTATCGGGAATCAGCCACTGGAAGCTGCCACCTGCCAGCTCGTCCAGCGTCGACACCGCCAGTTTGTGCCGCAGCAGCGACTTTGGCGTCATCACCACCAGCGGCTTGCGCGTGCGCATGCGCATCTGGCGGCGGATCATGTGGTAATCCTGCGCCGGAGTCGTTGGGGCGCAGACGATCATGTTGTCTAGCGCACACAACTGCAGGAAGCGCTCCAGGCGCGCCGAACTGTGTTCCGGGCCCTGGCCCTCGTAACCGTGCGGCAGGAACAGCGCCAGTCCACACAGCCGATCCCATTTGGCTTCGCCCGACGACAGGAACTGGTCGATCACGACCTGTGCGCCGTTGGCGAAATCACCGAACTGCGCTTCCCAGATGTCGAGCGTCATCGGGTCGGCGGTCGAGTAGCCGTATTCGAAACCCATGACCGCTTCCTCGCTGAGCAGCGAGTCGATGATCGTCACCGTTTCGGGGTTGTCGACGAGCTGCCGCAGCGGCAGGTAGTACTCGTCGGTCTTCTGGTCATGCAGGATCGCGTGGCGGTGGAAGAACGTGCCGCGTCCTGAATCCTGTCCGACAAGACGCAGGCTGTAGCCTTCGTCGAGCAGCGTCGCGTACGCGAGGTTCTCGGCAAATCCCCAGTCGGCCGGCACTTCACCGGCGAACATCTTCCGACGATCCTCGTAGATCTTGGCCACGCGCGGATGCAGGATGATGTCGGGTGGAATGGTGTTGATCGCGGCGGCGAGCGTGTCGAGCCGGGCGCGGTCGAAGCGCGTGTCGACCGGATCGGACAGCTTGCCGTGCAGGTACTGCGACCAGTCGATGGAGAACTCGTCGGGCTTGGCCGCCGCGACATCGACGGTGACTTCACCGGCGTCGAGCTTGTCGCGATAGGCATCCATCAGCGCCTTGACGGCGTCGGTGGTCAGGATGCCCTCGGCGACCAGTTGGTCGCCGTAGAGTTCGCGGGCGGTCTTGTGGGCGCGGATCGCCTGGTACATCAGCGGCTGCGTCGCGGCGGGCTCATCGGCCTCGTTATGGCCATGGCGGCGATAGCAGACGAGGTCGATGACCACGTCCTTGCCAAAACGCTGGCGGAAATCGAACGCAAGCTCGGTGCAGAATGCGACCGCTTCGGGCTGGTCGCCGTTCACATGCAGGATCGGTGCGCCGACCATCTTCGCGACATCGGTGCAGTACAGCGTGGAACGCGCGTCGTCGGCGGCGCTGGTGGTGAAGCCGATCTGGTTGTTGATGACGATATGCACGGTACCGCCGACGGCGAATCCGCGCGCCTGCGACATATGCAGCAACTCCATCACCACGCCTTGCCCGGCAAAC
>JAQGOI010000330.1 GCA_028293685.1 Lysobacteraceae bacterium
GTTTGCCGCGGTACTGGTAGGCGATGCACATCTTCAGCGTCGGCATGCCATCGAGGATGTCGAGTTTGGTGATGCACAGCCCGCTGATGCCGTTGATCGCGACCGCGCGCTTGAGCGCGACGATGTCGATCCAACCGCAGCGTCGGGGACGACCCGTCGTGGCGCCGAATTCCTGGCCACGCTTGCGGATGTCCTCGCCGACCGCATCGTCGAGCTCGGTCGGGAACGGTCCGCCACCGACACGCGTGGCATACGCCTTGGCGATGCCGAGTACGTAATCGATCGCGTCGGCACCGACACCGGTACCGGCGAGCGCACCACCGATCGTGGTGTTGGACGAGGTGACGTACGGATACGTGCCGTGGTCGATATCCAGCAGCGATCCCTGCGCACCTTCGAACAGCACGCGCTTGCCCTGCCTGCGCAGGTCATGAAGGATGCCGGCGACATCGGACACCATCGGCTTGACGTACGCGCCGAACGCCAGCGCCTCGTCGAGCGTCTGCTGGAAGTCGACCGGGTCGACGCCCAGGAATTTGGTCAGCACGAAGTTGTGGTACTCGAGCACTTCGCGCAGCTTGTCGGCAAGTTCCGCCGGATACTGGAGGTCGGCGATGCGGACACCGCGACGCGCGACCTTGTCTTCATAGGCCGGGCCGATGCCACGGCCGGTGGTGCCGATCGCCTTGCCGCCGGCGGCTTTTTCCCGCGCCTGATCCAGCGCGATGTGATACGGCATGATCACCGGCGTCGCCGGGCTGATCTTCAGGCGCGTGCGCACGTCGATGCCGGTGGCCTCGAGCTCGGCGATTTCCTGCTGCAGTGCGCCGGGATGCAGCACCACACCGTTGCCGATCAGGCACAGCGCATCGTCGCGCAGGATGCCCGAGGGGATCAGGTGCAGCACGGTCTTCTTGCCGTTGATCACCAAGGTGTGGCCGGCGTTGTGGCCGCCCTGGAAGCGCACGACCGCGCCGATCTGCTGGGTCAGCAGGTCGACGATCTTGCCCTTGCCTTCATCGCCCCACTGGGCCCCGAGAACGACGACTGACTGACCCATGGCGAAACTCCTGCAGCTTTTCGTAGGAGCGGCTTATAGCCGCGAGTTGGTTCGTGTCGCCCGATGTGGAAGAGCTCGCGGCCATAAGCCGCTCCTGCAAAGGCCGTTCACGAAAAAAGCCGGAGGTTCGCCCCCCGGCTTTTGCGCATTATCCGGGTTTTGGGAGAGTGGGGCCAGTGTGGTGGCACGGCCTTTGTGGGAGCGACGTCAGTCGCGATTGGATCTCATGGGCCAATCAGGTCGCTATCGCGACTGACGTCGCTCCCACGGGATCCCAGCATTCTGTGTCCGCCTAACCAGCACGCACGAAGTACAGCGACAGCAATCCGACGATCACCACGAGACCTCCGACTGCGCGCAGGCGCTGGTCGGTCATCGCGTGCAGCTGCTCGGCGGCACGTTTCCAGCCGCCGGGCGCCGCAAACAGGAACAGGCCCTCGAGCACGGCCACCAGGCACAGTGCCGACAGGAAATCGTGCATGGCTATTTGTCGCTGTGCAGGTACTGCAGGAAGGGATCGCCGCGGTCGAGGACGATCACCGCGTTGCCGTCGGCGAAGGCCGCACGATAGGCCTCCAGGCTGCGCTGGAATGCGTAGAAGGCGGGGTCGCGATTGGCCGCCTCGCCATAGATTTTTGCGGCGTTGGCGTCGCCTTCACCGCGAAGTGTCTGCGCGTCGCGCTCGGCCTCGGCAACGATCACGGCCTGGTCCCGGTCCGCCCGCGCACGAATGGCCCGCGATTGCTCGACGCCTTCGGCACGCAGGCGGCTGGCCACCTGCTGGCGTTTCGACCGCATCTGGCTGTAGACCGACTTCAGCACGTCGCTGTCCTCGGGAAGGTCGATACGCTTGATGCGGATGTCGGTGATGTGGATTCCGATCGTCGCAGCACCCTTGTTGATCGCATCGAGCTGCTTGGCGACAACACGCAGCCGGTCGGCCGAGATGGCCTGCAACAACGTCCTGGAATTGATCTCGAGCTTCAACGCGTTCTTGATGATCGGCGCCAGGCGCAGCACGGCAACGGATTCGTTTCCGCCGGTGGCGCGATAGAACGTCCGCACGTTTTCGATCCGGCCGATGGCGAAGAAATCGACGCTGATGTCCTGCTGGTCGATCGTCATGAATCGCTCGGGCTGCGAGTCGATGACCTGGAGGCGCCGGTCGAAGATCCGCGCGCTTTCCACCAATGGCCACTTGAAATGCAGGCCAGGGCCGACATCGGTGCGCACCAGCTTGCCCAGGTTGAGCACGATCGCCGTTTGGCCCTCGCTGACCACGTACACGGAGCTGAGCACGGCCAGGAGCACGGCAATGGCCGCTGGAATCCACGGGGACAATTTCATCGGGCGGGCTCCTCGCGTCCGGACGGTCGCTGGCTGCGCTCCGGGCGGCCCTCGGTGGTCGTGGCGTTGACGGTCGGCGACACCACGTCGGCCGGCAACACCGGCGCGCGCGTCGAGGTCGTCGCGTCGGTGGGTGACATCGGCACGTAGATCAGCTGGCGGCCGTCGCCACCGACGACCTTGCGGTTTTCGGCCAGAACCTGCTGCACGGTTTCCAGCCAGAGGCGCTTGCGGGTGACGTCCGGCGCCGCCTTGTATTGTTCCAGCAGCAGCGAAAACCGCTGGGCGTCGCCCTGCGAACGCGCCACGGACGCCGCCTTGTAGCCCTCTGCGGTCGTCCGCAGCTGCGAGGCCTGGCCACGCGCTTCAGGAACAACCTTGGCGGCATAGGCCTCCGCCTCGTTGATCGCGGTCTGCTTGTCGGCCTTTGCCCGCTGCACTTCGTCGAAGGCGTCCTGCACTTCGGTGGGCGGACGCGCGTTCTGCAGGCTGAGCTCGTTGATGAGCAGGCCGGTGTGGTACGAATCCAGCGAAGCCTGCAGTCGCCTGTTGACGGCATCGGTGACGACGCTGCGAGCGCCGACCAGGACCGTATCCAGGTCCGACCGCCCCACCTGCTCACGCACGGCGCTCAACGTCGCCTGCTCCAGCACCTTCTTTGCATCCCGGGTGCCGAACAGATAGGCCTGGGGATCGCTGATCTTGTATTGCACGTTGACCTCGACGGTCACCATGTTGCCGTCGCTGGTCAGGACCGGAACGGTGTCGTTGAATGCCTGGCTTTCGGTCGCGTTGACCTTGATGACGCTCTCCACCGGCCACGGCCACTTGAGATGCGGTCCGGGCGGCAACACGCGATCGAATTGCCCGAACTGCAACACCACTCCGCGCTGCTGCTCGGTGATCAGCACGAAGCAGTTGAAGGCCAGCCACAACACGGCCACGACCCCAACCCAGCGGGCCATGCCGCGGTTGCCGCCAAACAGCCCGCGCCCGGGGTCCAGCAGCCGCTCCAGCTGTCCGTCGCCGCGTGGGCGCGGGTTGCGGCCGTCCTTGCCGGACCCGCTACCGGGAATGTTCCAGGCCATGCCTGCTCCAAGAAAGAAAATGATTTGCGCGCGTGCCTGCGCCAGGATGCTCGCCGGCCTTTCGCCGCCGAGCGGATTCTAACCGGACGCGGCTAGAGCGGGCTTTCAAGCGGGGGCGGGAGCAGGGCCTGCAGTGGAGCGCCATCGGCCTGTGTCGCCAGGCGCACGGCGTCGGTTTCGGCCAGGTCCAGGCGCAGGTTCCAGCCATCCTCGTCCTGGGTTTCCGAACGGACGGCGCCGAGCTCGTGCAGCCGGGCGCGCAGGCGGCCCGAGGACGCGGGCAGCTGCAGGTCGGCGTGGATGCGGCGCATGCCCAGCTTCTCCCCAAGCGCCTCGCGCAGCAGGTGCAGTCCAATCCCGGTCTGCGCGGACAGCCAGACTCGCTCGCGGGCGCCGCCTTCCACGCCGTTGCCCGGGCGATCGTGGCGCTCGAGCGCACCTTCCACGCGGTCGATCTTGTTGAAGACCAGCACCTGCGCGATATCGCCGGCGCCGATCTCCTGCAACACCGAATCGACCTGGGCGATCCGCTCCTCGCGCAGCGGATCGGCGGCATCGATCACATGCAACAGCAGGTCGGCTTCGCGCGCCTCGGACAACGTCGAGCGGAAGGCGGCAACGAGTTCATGCGGCAGGTCGCGCACGAATCCGACCGTGTCGGCCAGCACCGCATGGCCGCCCGACAACTGCACGCGCCTGACCGTAGGGTCGAGCGTCGCGAACAACCGGTTGTCGGCATAGGCGTCGGCGCCGGTGAGTGCATTGAACAGGGTCGACTTGCCGGCGTTCGTGTAGCCGACGAGCGCGACGCGTGGCATCTCGCTGCGCACGCGCGAGCGCCGCATCTGCGTGCGCTGCACTTCGACCTTGTCCAGCCGCTTCTGCAACTGCTCGACGCGCTTCTGCAGCAGCCGGCGGTCGGTTTCCAGCTGGGTTTCACCGGGGCCGCGCAAGCCGATCGAACCACCACGCTGGCGCTCCAGATGGGTCCAGCCGCGGATCAGCCGTGTGGCCATGTGCTTGAGCTGCGCCAGTTCGACCTGCAGCTTGCCCTCGTGACTGCGCGCGCGCTGCGCGAAAATATCAAGGATCAGGCCGGTGCGATCGACGACCCGGCGCTCCAGCAGTTTCTCCAGGTTGCGCTCCTGGCCGGGCGACAGCGGATGGTTGACCAGCACCAGATCGGCGCCGGTGGCTTCGCAGGCGGCTTTCACTTCTTCGAGCTTGCCGCTGCCGATCAGGGTCGCCGGGTTGGGCTTATCGATGCGGGCGTTGAGCGTCGCGGCGACGCTGGCACCTGCCGAGCGGGCGAGATCGGCGAATTCCTCGAGCGCGCCTTCATCCGGCGGACCGCCGGCGTGGGGCTGGATCAGCAGGGCAATCTCACCCTTTCGGGAACGTTCGAACATGCGGTGGTTGTACTCCTTCCCCCGCATTGCCGGGGTAGGATGGGATGGGGATGAGCGACGGCTACTTCAAGGAGCGCCGCGATGGGACCCGCTCACGATACGGCCCGGCGCGCCGCCGCGGGCCTTGCGATTGCGCTGCGAAGGAGCGACTCAGGACGAGATCGACCTCGCCGCGATCAAGCGGACGCATCACTCCGCCTCGTCGTCGCCTTCGTCGGTCTCGCCGTCAGCGCCGGATTGCTCATAGCCGCCACACGGCCGCACGAGCACGTTGAGCTCCGGCACCACCGTTGAATTCGCGAGCTTGTAGACCAACAGGAAGAAGGT
>JAQGOI010000356.1 GCA_028293685.1 Lysobacteraceae bacterium
GCTCGACGGCCAGGCGCAAGCCGTCGAACTGGACCTGGCCGCCACACCCGGCGTCCAGGTGCCACCGGTCGGGGCCACGGTCGCGGTCACACCGTTGCGGTATCAGGTGTATGCGGAAATGCTTCGCCATGAGGTGTCGCGGGCGGCCGTACCGGCAATCTGATCGCGACGCAGAACGCTTGCATTTGCCGAAGCGTGGTGCGGCGGAAAGTCCTGGACAAAAGACAGGACAAAGAGCGCCTGGTGGGCACGCGAGCGTTGGAATCCTTGCGGGTGAATGCTCGATGCAGCTGATGCGTATTTCTGATGCGCCCAGCACAATCGCCATGGTGCTGCGATTTCACCAGCATTCTCGAGCGCACTGCGGCGAGCTCGATGTGCGAATTGGGCCAGCCAAGCGACGATCCAAAAAGGGCAAGACATGGCATGAACGACTCGCCTGTTTTTCGGCCAGCCGTTCATGCCCGCCAATTACATTACTTGGCTGCGCAGTGGCACTCGCCGCATTTGCAGCACGTGCACGAGGCACACGCGCAAGCGGGCTGGCACTTGCAGCACCGACAGGAAGCCGCCGGTGAGCTGAGCGGGGCGGATGCAATCGAGTTGACCTGTTTCACTGTGTACTCCTTGGCTGGATGAGCGGCGAAGCGCCGCAACTGAAGGTTGAGCCTTCCCCGTGGGGGAAGGTCAACACCCTCTCAATTCGACGCCCTGACGGCGAAAATATGTCGCGGCACTACTTGGCGACGCCGCGAGATTCCACCGGAGATGCAATAACACGTCGGCGCGCACGTGCAGCATGAACAGGTTGATAGGCGAGCGATTGGTTGAGGCGATTGGGTAGCGGGGAACTGCCGCCACAAAAGGTTGACCTTGCCCGCGGGGGACGGGCACGCACCACATCGCTCGTTCAGTCCTGCAGGCACCCGAAGCAACTGGCAGGAAATGATCGTTTTGTGTCATTCAAGCCGCGACGAAGGCCGCGACACTTGGTTTCCCGGCAACGGCCGCTCTCCGGAAATCACATGCAACTGTTTGCCCGATATCTGACCTTGCTGGCCCTGCTCGTCTCCGCCCCATCCGCATTGGGTACCGAGCGTCACGCCCCTCCACCTGAGTTCGCACCTGGCAGCGGCAACGCCGTGACTCAGGCGGACAGGATTCCGCCGTACCGCCCGCGTTACGGGCGCACGTCACCGGTTGTCGCGGTGATCGCGGAAAACAGCGGCACCGAGCTCGTTGATTTCGTCATCCCGTACGCCGTACTGGCCCAGTCGGGGGCCGCGCACGTCGTTACTGTTTCGACTCAGGCGGGGCCTGTCAAAATGCGACCCGCGCTGCGCATCCAGACGGAGTCGACGATCGACCAATTCGACGCCCGCTTTCCTGAAGGTGCCGATTACCTGATCGTGCCGGCGATGGTCAAACGCGACGATCCGGTGCTGCTTACATGGATACTGGCGCAAGCAGGCAAGGGCGGAACGATCGTGAGCATCTGCGATGGTGCACTTGTTATTGCCAACGCCGGCTTGCTCAGGAACCATCGGGCGACGGCGCACTGGGCGACCCAGTCACTGCGTGAAAAAGCATACCCCGATACGAAATGGTTACGGAATGTTCGGTATGTCGTGGACGGCAAGATCGTAACCAGCGCCGGAATCAGCGCAGCCATTCCGACGTCCCTGGCGCTGGTCGAAGCGATTGCGGGGCGCGATGTCGCGGCCGTGGTCGCACGGCAAATCGGCGTGGACGACTGGAGTACAGCCCACGACAGCGACCAGTTCCTGCCGAAATTCGGAGTCAACCTCACCGCGTTCGCAGCGACGATGATGACCAATCACTGGTTCCACTCAACCCAATCCATCGGTGTGCCATTGGCGCAGGGAATGGACGACATTGCGCTCGCGTTCACTGCCGACGCTTACTCACGCACCGGACGCAGCCAGGCGTTCGGGTTGTCCGTCTCCAGCGCCCCTGTCGGGACGCGACACGGCTTGACCGTTTTGCCGGATCGCGTCGTCGGTAGCCCGAATCCCGTCGACCAGGTGCTTCCTGCCTTCGATGCCATGCCTTCATCCCATATGCTGGATGCAGCGCTTGCAGATATTGCCGCTCGCTATGGCCGCTCCACCGCTTATGGTGTGGCACTGGACTTTGAATATCCTGGCTTCAGGAAATGACGATGATTCCCGGCGGGCCGTGCAACGTTGTCCTTCTCGCGTATGAGCAGATGAATCTGCTTGACCTCAGTGGCCCCCTGCAAGCACTGGCCACCGCCAGCCGCTTGTTCCCCCGCAGAGGTTCAGCGCTCTACACAACGGTGGTGGCCTCGGTTGACGGTGGCCTGGTGACGACCAGCGCCGGGTTGCCGATCATGACCGTGGCCTTGTCGCAGCTCGAGGGTCAGGCGATAGACACGCTGATCGTCCCCGGCGGTAGCAGGCACGACACCTTTAATGCACCGCCGGCGTTTGTTGCCTGGATCAGGCAGCGGGCGCCCACCGTACGGCGCCTATGCTCGGTATGCACGGGTGCTTTTCTGCTCGCCGCAGCGGGTCTGCTGGACGGTCGCCATGCGGCAACCCACTGGGATTGGATTGCCCGGCTGAAGAAGCTGTATCCGGCAATTCTGATCGATGCGGACAGGATATTCGTTCGCGACGGCGCAATCTGGACGTCGGCTGGCGTCAGCGCCGGGATCGACCTGACACGTGCGTTGATCGAGCAGGAGTACGGTCATCAGGGCGCGCTCGCCACCGCACGACAACTGGTGAGG
>JAQGOI010000369.1 GCA_028293685.1 Lysobacteraceae bacterium
GAGGCAACGGACACCTCGCGGAGGTGTCGGGAGGACCAGAAAGGGACAGAGCGCCCTCAACCGCCTACGGCACCAACTCCCGCGAGCGGGAGAAAGGAAGATCACAACCGCATCTGGGAGAAGAAAAAACCCAGACCACAAGCGCTCGGTAGACCCTTGCTGGCTAGCTCTCAGCCTTCACCAGCAGGTGCTTGGCGATCTGGCCGTGCCAGCGACCGATCAGCCGAGCCAGGTGCAGCGTCGCAAACAGCAGTACCACACCGACGGCCATCACCACCGGCCACAACCACGGGTAATGCTGGGGGGACCAGGCCCACCCATCGAATCGCACGACGTCCGGATCGACGAACAACTGCACGAACGGTGCGGCGATCAGCGACAGCGATACGCTCAGGCCGGTGATCATCGCCGTGAAATAAACGATGCCCAGCGGCAGCATCAGCAGGAAATACAACTGCGTCGACCACGTGCGGGGATCGGTGAACATCGCGCCGATGCGCTCGAGCAGCGGTTTGCCTCGCGCGCTGTACAACGGGCGACGCGGCATGCGCTCACCGAGCATGACCTCGACGATGCGGCCTTCGACCAGCGACAGGATGCGAACGGAGCCGAAATACAGGATCACGAACGGCACGCCGATGATGAGCACGGCGAAGCCCGCCGATAGCGACAACCCTGTCACGACCCATGTGAAGTAGAAGATGCCGGTCGCCAGCGCAAGCACGCAGTAGAACAGCGACGCATAGGTGCGCGGGTCGGCGATGACGCCGAAGAACCGGCCCAGTCCGGTCGCGCGCCTGCGCACCACCGGAGGCCGCAGCGCGGTCTGCACCGTGACTTCGGTATCGCGGTAGATGTCGGCGACTTCGTCCGGGGCGCCATAGCTGCCGGCCACCGATGCGATGACCTCGCCCTCGGACTTGCCGGGATTCTCGGCAAGCTCCGAGCGCAGGTATTCCTCGGCGTCGTAGACGGCGTCCTGCACCAGTGCTGGATCGGCGCCGGCCAAGGCTGCGCGCAGCTGGTCCAAGTAAGCCGGAATGGTGGTCGGCAATGCGGTCGTGGCGTTCATGCGGCGGGGCCTTGGAGGACGGAGTCGACGGAAGAGCGGGTCGCGTTCCAGGCGGCGGTCCAGGCGAGCAGGACCTCCCTGCCGGAAGCGGTGATGCGGTAATAGCGACGCGGCGGCCCGGCCGTCGAAGGCTCGACGGTGCTTTCCAGCAGCCCAGTGCCTTCAAGATTGCGCAGCACCGGGTACAGCGCGCTCTGCTTGCCCGCCAGCACACCCTCGCCGACCTGTTCGAGCGTCTTGGCGATCTGGTAGCCGTACATCGGCGCCGGCGCCGCGGCGAGCACGGCCAGCAGCGCCAGCGACACGGTGCCGGCGCTGAGTTCCTTCTGGAACTTGCGCAGCTGCAGTTCGATCAGGTCGGGACTATCCACGGGCGGCTCGCTTGCTAGGTTGGTCGCAACAGTACTGGTAACTTATGTATAGCGGATGTGCCAGTAGTCACTGGGCCTTTCGCGGAGAGTTGACCGCACCGGCGCTAGGGTCGGCCTGTCCATCCCCCCGGAGAAATCCATGCCACGCGGAGACAAATCCAGCTACACCGACAAGCAGAAGCGCCAAGCCGAGCACATCGAGTCCAGCGAGAAAAAGGAAGGTCGCTCCGGCAAGGACGCCGAGCGCATCGCCTGGGCCACCGTCAACAAGCAGGACGGCGGCGGCAAGAAATCGGGATCGGCTCGCAAGAATCACTGAGCTCTCCCAGCGTGTCGCGACGGCGCGCCCATCGCAGCGCGCTTGAGGCACTGCGCCTACTACACTGGTGCCGACCAACGTCGGAAGCCTCGTATGCGCGTCACCCTGTTACCGCTATGCCTGTCGCTGTTCGCGCTCCAGAGTCTCGCCGCGAGGCCGGCTGCCAAGCCGAAGTCGATGCAGGAGCTACTCGAAGCATCGAACCCCGCCGACTGGCGCACGCTGGACCCCCGCAACACGCTGTACCTGGATTTGGCGGCAGGTCGCGTCGTGATCGAACTGGCGCCTGACTTCGCCCCGGCGCACGTCGCCAATATCCGCACGCTTGCTCACGAGCATTACTGGGATGGCCTGAGCATCAACCGCTCGCAGGACAATTTCGTCGTGCAATGGGGCGATCCCGAGGACGACGCGGCGAAGCGAAAATCCATTGGATCGGCGAAGGCGCATCTGCCGGCCGAGTTCACCCGCAAGAGCGCGGGCGTTTCCTTCGTGCCCCTGCCTGACCGCGATGGCTGGGCGCCGCAGGTCGGTTTCAGCCAGGGCTTTCCCGCAGCGCGCAGCCCGAAGACAGGCCAGGCCTGGCTGGCGCATTGCTACGCGACGGTGGGCGCGGGCCGTGATACGGCTGCCGATTCCAGCAACGGCACCGAGTTGTACGTGGTCGATGGCCAGTCGCCCCGGCAACTGGATCGCAACATCACCGTCGTCGGCCGCGTGATGCAGGGCATGGAACTGCTGTCCGTGCTGCCGCGTGGCACCGGCGCGCTGGGCGTCTACGAAAAGGCGGAGCAGCGTGTTCCGATCAAGTCTCTGGTGCTGGCTGCCGACCTCCCCGAATCGCAGCGCACGCCGCTGCAGGTCCTGAGAACGGATACGCCCTTGTTCACCGCCCTGGTCGAGGCGCGCCGCAACCGTCGCGACGACTGGTACAAGGTTCCCGCCGGGCATATCGACCTGTGCAACGTGCCGCTGCCGGTGCGCGCGCCTCCGAAGTGAGACGCCTCGCCAAAAAAAACAACGCCCGCAAAAGCGGGCGTTGTTTTTGACCGGTACAACTGCGGCTAGAAGTCCTGCGAGAACCGCACTCCGAATGTCCGGGGTTGCGTCGTGACGATGTAGGGTTCGTTTCCGCACACAGCCGTCGCGCATTCGGCAAACCGCGCGAGTTCCGTGCGTTTGTTGAACGCGTTCTTGAGAAAGAAGTCGACCGCCCAGTTGCCTTTCTTGAAGCCTGCCGAAAGGTCGGTGAGCGTGTACGCAGGCAGGTCCCCCAGCAATTGATCTTCGGATGTGCGCAGGTCCGTCCTGCGGTCGCCTTGATAGATCTCGGTCAACTGTCCATAGGCATCACCGCCCCACAGATCGAAACTGTAACGCGCCGTGATATTGCCCTTGGACCGCGCCGTTACCGGCAACCGTGCACCCGCTGGAGCCTGCGGACCCTCCACCACGTCGCCATTTGGATCCAGCGTGCCCGCAGGGCAAACCGTCTCGGAATTGCCGTCTGGCCTCAACCATCCGCAATAGTTTTCCGTCAGCTTCGAGTCATAGAAGGCTGCGGCGGCCGTGATCGCCAGGTTATATGTCGCCGCCCATCGAATGTCGGTCTCCAAGCCGCGAATGCGAGCCTGGCCTGCGTTATGGATTTCGGTCAGTCCATTCTGTCCCAGGTACGAAAACTGGAAATCCTTCCAGTCTTCCTGGAAGACAGCGCCGTTCCAGGAGAGGCGATTGTCGGCCCAGCTCGTCTTCCAACCAAACTCGTAATTGGTCAGGAAATCCGCCTTGTAGGGCGGCAGCGTTCCACGGCGATTGATGCCGCCGGGGCGATAGCCCTCGGACCAGGTGCCATAAATCATCTTGTTGTCATCGATTCGCCAGGTGAGGTTCGCACGCCCCAGCGACCCCGTCTCGTGCGTGGATTTATCGAGGTTCACACAGGGCGCATCGTGGAAGTGGTCAGGGGAGAAGCAGGCCGCTTCACCGGTCGTACCGCTGTAACCAGGCCCGAACCCAAAGAACCCTTCCAGACTATTCTCCGAGCGGAAAAAGCGCATACCACCGGTTGCCGTCAACTTGGGCGTGATGTCGAATGACACTTCGCCAAACGCCGCTTCGTCACGATCCTGGCGTTGCTGCGCGGTCAGCCAGATGGTGTCCGGATACCCGGTCACTTCCAGCGTCGAAGCAAGGTTGTCGACAAGATAACGCTGGTAGATATCGTGGCCCTGTCGCTGCCAGAACAGGCCGGCGACCACCCGCAGCCGGTTCTCCTTCGGCGACGTCAACCGCAGTTCGTGGCTTGTCTTCGTGTAGCCATCCTTCGCATCGATGTGCTGCGACGGGTTGATGAACGCACCACTGTCGTCAACGAAATAAGCGCCATAGCCGAAGTCGGGCTGGTCGTACCAGTAACCGTAGTCGCTGTAATCAGCGTGCGAATCGACGCGCCGGTTCAAGTGCGAATACGCATATACAAGATCGAAATTACCGATCTTGCCCTCCACCGTCAGGGCCGCCTGCGTCCAGCGATCGTCCGAGTGTTCCGGATAGAAATGGGTCACCTCCAGGTCACCGATGGATGGGTCGTAACCCGAGCTGCCGTTGGCATCCTGGTGCTGCTCGATGATCTGTGGGGTGATCGACCAGCTGTCGTTGAGGTCGATCTTCAGTGCTGCACGTGCACCGGTCGTGTTCGCCCAGTTGTAGTTGTCCGTCGCACGATCGGCGTTGTCGATGGTGATCCCCGAGGTGGGGAACGTGCGCGTGCCGAAAACGTTGTCGACGTAGCCGGCATCATGCTTCTGCCAGCCCACAAGCCGGATCGCCGTGCTCGGGGACATGGGTGCATTGAGAAAGCCCTCGAAGACATGACCGGTGCCACCGTCCTGTATTGCATTGGCTTCGACCGCGTAACCGGCGGAAAAAGCGCTCTTGTCCGGCTTGTTGGTGATGATGCGGACCGTGCCCGCCTCAGAACTGGCGCCGTACAACGTGCCCTGCGGGCCGGCGAGCGCCTCGATGCGCTGCACGTCGTAGATGTGGATATCCAGGGAGCCTTCGATCGTCGTGATCGGCTGCTCGTCCAGGTACATGCCCACGCTGGGCTGCGATCCGGAATGGTTGCCGTCACCGCCGCTGGCGACACCGCGCATGTACACCTGCGCGAATCCAGGACCGGAGAACACGCCGCCGCCGACAGTGCCGTAAGACAGGCTCGGCAGCAGCTTGGCGTAGTCGGAAAAACTCAGGACATCCTGCTGCTTGAGCTTCTGCTCGCCAAGCACCTGCACGCTGATGGGGACCTTCTGCAGGTTCTCCACGCGCTTCTGCGACGTGACCGTGATCGTGTCCAGCGTCCGCGATTCCTTGGTCGGCTGGTCGGTTGGCGCGGGCGCAGGAGTCGTTGCATCCGGCGCGGGCGCGGGCGCGGGCACCGTGCTTTGCGCCCATGCGATCGAGCAACATGCAAGGTAGATCGCCGCTGTCAAAGGTGCCTTGGTCAAGCGCACCTTGCGGTGGTGCCTCTGTGCTCTGGGCTGCATTGCGTCGTCCCTCGTCGGTGGGTGTAATCGGTCAAGGCCCGGCATCAGGCCAACGGTTGGATTGCGGATGGATAGGTGTCCAGCGTGGCGCCCAGCGCCTGCTTCAATGGCGACAACCACGGCTCGTAGTGCCGCCAGTGATCCAGGCCCTCGCGGTAGATCGGCTGGCGGACCTGTTCGGAACTGGCCGTGCGCACCGGCCGGGTGTTTTCGAAGAAACGCAGGCACTGGTCCTCGTACGGCAATCCGCAGTACTCGAGCAGGCGCCTGACCTCGGTCTCGGTGTCATCGACCATCTGTTCGTGGATCACGCGATGGACACGCCCGGGAAGGACGGCATCGAAATGCGCCATCAGCGCCACGTAGTCACGGTAATAGCAGCCAAGGTCGGACAGGTCGTAGGTAAAGGTCTGGCCGGACGCGAAGTACTGCTTGAATGCCGAAAAGCAGCACGCCATCGGGTGCCGACGGGCATCGATGATCTTCGCGTTGGGCAGCATCAGCTGGATCAGCCCGATGTGCGCGAAGTTGTTGGGCATCTTGTCGACGAAGAACGGCGCCGATGTCTTGCGGTGGATGCGCGTCCGCTCCAGGTAGCGCTCGCCAAGTTCGCGCAACTGCGTGGCATCGATCGTGGCGACGACATCGTGGTACGTCCTGGCGCCATCGACGCCAACCTGCCGGCGAAGTGCGCGCGTCAGTGCAGCGACTTCGGGCAATTCCATTGTGCCTTCGACCAGACTGTGGCTGGACAGGATCTGCTCGATCAATGTCGATCCGGCCCGCGGCAGCCCGACGACGAAGATTGGATCCGGCGCACCTGCGCCACCACCGCTGCGCTCGGCGAAAAAATCGCGTGTGTATACCTGCTGCGCGCGATGCAGTCGTGCGGCGGTGTCGTCCGCGCTGTACGGGTTGGCCCGGCGGCGCAGTGCATTGCCGCTTGAGTAGTGCGCAAACGACTGTTCGAAGTCTGCGCTGTCCTCCAGCGCCTTGCCGAGTGCGAATTCGAAATGCTGGCGGTGCTCGTCGGCCAGGTCCGCACGCTCGAGTTGTCGACGCATGGCGGCGATATCGTCGGCGTGGAAGCGGAACGTCTTGAGATTGGCCAGGCTCCAGTAGGCGTCGCCAAACCCCGAATCCAGCGCGATGCATCGACGGTAGGCGGCGATCGCCTGCTCCTGCCGACCAGCCGTTTTGAGCGCATGGCCGTAACTGAGCCAGATACGCGCGTGCTGCGGGTATTGCGCCAGCAGCGCGTCGTAAATACCGATTGCCGGCAGGTAGTCGCCGGTGCGGCACAGGATCACGGCCTTGAGATTGCGGTACGCAGGATTGGACGCATCCTTTGCAAGCAGCCACTCGACCTGTGCGAGCGCTTCGGCCGAGCGGTTGCCGCGATTGAGGACGATTGCCAGGTGATGCCGCGCCCCGTCGAAGCCCGGCGCAAGTTCAACGCACCGCGCCAACAACGCTTCGGCATCGTCATCGCGTCCGAGCCGCGCGGCGAGTTCTCCGAGCATGCGGATGGCGGCAACATCGGTGGGCGCCTGCTTCAGGTGCGCTCGCAACAACCGCTCGGCATCCGGGATGCGTTCCTCGCACAAGGCTGTCGCGGCGGCGAGCAACTGCGGATCGCTGGCGGAGTGACGGATGTGATTGGAGTAGGCGGCTGATGCGGGTTGCGTCTGCCCAAGCAGCGCAAGCTGGTCGGCCAGCGCCAGCCAGGCGCCCGGCAGGTCAGGCTTGAGCGCCACGGCACGACGCATCGATGAAACCGCTTCATCGCCACGACCAAGCGCCGCCAGCGCCCGGCCCGACTCCAGTTGCGCCATCGCCCACTGCGGCTGTGCCGCGACGATCGGCTCGAGCATCTGCA
>JAQGOI010000062.1 GCA_028293685.1 Lysobacteraceae bacterium
CATCGGCAATCGGATGCAATCTAGCTGACGCCGGTTTTTGGAGCCAGGCGGCGTCTGATGGGCGCCGCGAAGGAGCCGACACATGAATCCGCAAATCGCAATGCTCGTGTTGACGCCCGGCATCGCGCTCGCAAAGCGTGCCTGCGAATTCGTTTCGGTCACATGGGCGCGGCGCGCCCGCGCCCGGACGGCGGGCGGGGCGGGTCAATCGGATATCCGGCAGGTCATTACGGTTCGTCAACTGCAAAGAATCGCCGTGGTGTGTTCGATCGTCCTCTCCTTTGTGCTGGCAGGCTGCAGTCCATCGACCACCGCGTCCGCGCCGACCCCACGGATTCCCGAGGTCTCGGTCGTGACGATCCACAAGAGCAGCGTCCCGATCACGACGGAGCTCCCTGGTAGGACCGCGCCCGTCGTCGTGGCGGAAATTCGCAGTCGCGTCGACGGCATCGTGCTGAAGCGCGATTTCAAGGAAGGGGGCGTCGTGAAGGCGAATGAGCGGCTCTTCCAGATCGATCCGAAGCCTTATCGCGCGGCACTCGCCAGCGCCATCGCAACGCTCGCGCGTGCACGCGCGGCTCTCGTCGCGGCGACGCTTCTGGCAGAGCGCTATAAGGTGCTGCTCGCCGGCGTCGGTGGCGTAAGCAAGCAGGACTATGACGACGCGGTCGCGGCACAGGGGCAGGCCGCCGCCGATGTCCTCGCGGGCAAGGCGGCCGTCGAGACGGCGCGCATCAACCTCGGATACACCGATGTCGTTTCGCCGATCGCGGGGCGCATCGGCCCCGCGGCGGTGACCGAGGGCGCGTTCGTACAAGCCGGCGCCGCGACACTCATGGCCACCATCCAGCAGATCGATCCGATCTACGTGAACCTCAACCAATCCAGCCTGCAGGGCCTGCAACTGCGCCGTGACGTTGCGAGCGGGACGCTGACGTTGAATGGTCCGGGCCAGGCCAAGGTCACGCTCATCCTCGAGGACGGCACGCCATATCCGCATGCGGGCACATTGCAGTTCACCGATATCACGGTCGACCCCGCCACAGGGTCGGTCACCGTGCGTGCGCTGTTCCCCAATCCGCGAGCGGCGCTGCTGCCGGGCATGTTCGTCCGCGCGCGTATCGACGAGGGCACGAACGTCAACGCCATGTTCGTCCCGCAAGTCGGCGTGACGCACGATCCAAGCGGCAAGGCCACGGCTCTCGTTGTCGGATCCGACAACAAGGTGTCGCTGCGCACGATCCAGGCCACCCGCACGAGCGGCAGCAACTGGGTTGTCGAAAGCGGCTTGCGTGATGGCGACAGGGTCATCGTGGCGGGCGCGCAGAAGCTGCAACCGGGCACCGTGGTACGAGCCGCCGAGGCCGCGCGCGCCGTTCCTGCGGCCGCCGCTTCGAACTAGCCGGCATGGCGCGCTTCTTCATCAGCCGACCCATCTTCGCGATCGTGATTGCGATCCTGATCATGATGGTGGGCGGATTGTCCATCTCTACGCTCCCCATCGAGCAATTTCCCCCGATCGCACCGCCATCCGTGCAGATCAGCACGACCTATTCGGGAGCTTCAGCCGCGACCGTCGAGAGCACCGTCGTCCAGGTGATCGAGCAGCAGATGAGCGGCATCGACCGTCTGATCTACATGGCCTCGACGAGCGACGACACCGGCCAGTCGACGACGTCGCTCACGTTCGCGCCGGGGACCGACCCCGACATCGCGCAGGTGCAGGTGCAGAACAAGCTGCAGCTGGCCATACCGCAGCTGCCCACGCAGGTGCAGCAATCGGGCGTCCGCGTCACCAAGTCCACGAGCGCGTTCCTGATGGTGGTGGCGTTCTATTCCAGCGATCGCAGCATGTCGAAATTCGACATCGCGAACTACGTGGTGTCCCACATCCAGGACCCGATCAGCCGGGTCAATGGCGTTGGCAACTTCAGCGTTTTCGGCACCCAGTATGCGATGCGCATATGGCTCGATCCGAACAAGATGAGCAGCTTCGCGCTGACACCGCTTGACGTCACCGCGGCGATCAAGGGCCAGAACGTGCAGATCTCGGGTGGCCAGCTCGGAGGCACGCCGGCAGTCGCCAACCAGCAGCTCACCGCGACGATCACCGAGGCGACCTTGCTTCGCACGCCTGACGAATTTGGGAGCATCGTGCTGAAGGCGCTGCCCGACGGTTCCCAGGTGCGCCTGGGCGACGTGGCGCGCATCGCGCTCGGTGCCGAGAACTTCAACGTCGATACCCAGTACAACGGCGAACCCGCGTCGGGCATGGGCATCCAGCTCGCCACCGGTGCGAACGCGCTGGCCACCGCGAACGCGGTCCGCGCCCGCATCGATCAGCTGAAACCGTACTTTCCCCGTGGACTGGAGGTCGCCTATCCGAATGACACCACGCCGTTCGTGAGGATATCGATTCAGCAAGTGGTGAAGACGCTGATGGTGGGCATCGTCCTCGTCGTCCTGGTGATGTACCTGTTCCTGCAGAGCGCCCGCGCCACACTGATCCCGGCGATCGCAGTGCCAGTGGTCCTGCTCGGAACGTTTGGCCTGATCGCCGCACTCGGCTTCACGATCAACACCCTTTCGATGTTCGGGCTCGTGCTCGCAATCGGCTTGCTGGTGGACGATGCCATCATCGTGGTCGAAAACGTCGAGCGGATCATGACCGAAGAAGGGTTATCGCCAAAGGATGCGACGACCAAGGCGATGGGTCAGGTCAGTGGCGCCCTGGTCGGCGTCGCGATGGTGCTCTCGGCGGTATTCGTGCCCGTGGCGTTCTCAAGCGGGACGGTCGGCGCGATCTATCGCGAATTTTCACTCACGATCGTGGCGGCCATGCTGCTTTCGGTATTCGTCGCACTGACGTTGACGCCCGCCCTCTGCGCGACGCTGCTCAGGCAACCGGATCAGGAACACCGTGTCAGGAAAGGCTTTTTCGGCTGGTTCAACCGCCGCTTCGAGGCCGGACGCGACGGTTACGTCAGCGGCACGCGCCATGTCATCGCGCGTTCGGGACGTTGGTTCGTGGTCTATCTCGTCCTCGTCGCGCTGGTCGGCCTGCTGTTCGTGAAGTTGCCCACGTCGTTCCTGCCCAGCGAGGACCAGGGTTACTTCTTCGTGCAGGTCCAGACGCCACCGGGTGCCACGCAGCAACGGACTGGCGTGGTGCTCAACGATGTCGTCCAGTACCTGCTCAAACGGGAGTCAGCCATCGTCGATGCGACGTTCGCCGTGAACGGAAACAACTCCGCCGGCCGTGGCCAGAACCAGGGACAGGTGTTCGTGCGCCTCAAGGACTGGAGCCAGCGAACCGCTACCGGGCAATCGATGGACGCGATCATTTCACGCGTAGGACAGCAGTTCGCGTCGTACAAGGACGCTTCGATCACAGCGATCAATCCCCCGCCGATCCGCGGGCTCGGCTCTTCAGCCGGCTTCGACCTGGAGATCGAGGACCGCGGTGGCGTTGGCCACGCCGGCATCATGAAGGCTCGCGACCAGCTTCTGGCGATGGCTGCGAAAGACCCGGCCCTCGCCCAGGTGCGAGCGAATGGCCTGGACAACACGCCGACGTTCAGCATCGACGTCGATCGCGAAAAGGCAAGCGTTCTCGGCGTGGCCCTGACCGACGTCGACCAGACGTTCTCGATCGCATGGGGCTCGAGCTTCGTGAACAATTTTCTCGATACCGATGGCCGCATCAAAAAAGTCTACATGCAGGCCGACGCTCCGTTCCGGATGAATCCGGAGGACCTGGGCTTGCTGTACGTGCGCAATGCGAACGGTGAAATGACGCCGTTCTCTTCCCTGGCGAAGGGCGTCTGGACTTACGGTTCACCCCAGCTGCAGCGATACAACGGCGTGGCGGCGATGGAGATCATCGGACAGGCGGCGCCGGGCAGCAGCACCGGCCAGGCGATCCTCGCCATGGAGCGGCTTGCGGGCAAATTGCCGGTTGGCGTCGGTTTCGAGTGGACCGGGCTTTCGTTGCAGCAGCAGCAAGCCGGGTCGCAGGCGCCGTTCTTTTACGCGCTTTCGATCCTCGTGGTGTTCCTGAGCCTGGCGGCACTGTACGAGAGCTGGTCGATCCCGCTTTCGGTGATCCTCGTGGTTCCGATCGGCATGCTCGGCGTACTCGGCGCAGCAACGCTGTTTGGAGTGCCGAACGGTGTGTATTTCCAGGTGGCATTGCTCACGACCATCGGACTCTCGGCGAAGAACGCCATCCTCATCGTCGAGTTCGCCCGCGAACTCCACGAGCAGGGCAAGAGCGAACTGGACTCAGCAGTCGAGGCGGCAAGGATGCGCTTGCGCCCCATCCTGATGACATCGATGGCATTCGTGCTGGGCGTGCTGCCGCTCGCACTGGCGAGCGGTGCCGGATCCGCGAGCCAGAACGAAATCGGCCTGGCCGTGATCGGCGGCATGTTGACCGCCACGTTCCTTGCGCCGCTGCTGGTGCCGATGTTCTTCGCCGTGATCAGCCGACGTCTCGGTCGTTCCGGGCACGAGCCCACGGGCGTCTCGCCGCCGGCATGACGTGGCAAAAAAACCGGCCCAGAGCCGGTTTGTCAAAATTGCCTGGATTCGTGGTGGGCGGTGCAGGGTTCGAACCTGCGACCCTTGCCGTGTGAAGGCAATGCTCTACCGCTGAGCTAACCGCCCGAGCCGGGCAGTTTAAAGGGGGACAGGGAGCCCGACAAGCGCGAACCCCGGATCAGTACGCCCGGCACTGCACGAAGCGCACCGAGCGGGTGCTGTTGGCAGGAGGCTGTAGTTGCAGGCGGGTGGCGGCGAGCTCGTCGTAACGTGCGAGCTCGGGACAGATCTCCCGCAACGGGTCGAACTGATCATCCAGCAGGTAGACCAGCAGGGTGGACTGCGTCTGCCAGATGGCACGGTCGATCCCAGGTAGTTCGGAAATCGCAGCCGCTGTTTGGTTTCGACGGACTTCCAGCTGCGCGGGATCGACTGGTGCGACGCTGCTGTCCTGGTGCGGGGTGGATGGACGTGCCTGCGCGGTCCTGCGTGCGTGGGAGAACGCTGGGGCGGTGTCTGCAACGGCGGTGGCGACAGAAGCGGGGGAGTCGGGCGCCGCTTCGGGGACATTGCCGTGCCAGACAAACGAAAGCATCACGGCCGCGATCACGAGCGCACCGCTCCATGCGAGCAGCACATTGCGGCGGAAACCCGCCTGCGATGCCGTCGAGATTGCCGCGCGCTGCTCCGCCGTCAGCAGCAGTCGCAATTCGGGCCAAAGTGTGGGGCCGTCCAGCAACTCAATGCGCTGCGCGCGGGCAAGTGGCAGTGCCTCCGGTGCAAACCTGCCTGGAGTGACCAGCAGTCCGCCCGCAGCAGCCCGCAAGCGGATTGCGCTGGCGAACTCGGCAATCGCCGTCGATCCGACCACGTAGGCCGCCCCGCGCTTGGAGGACAACAGGTAGCGCTGGCCTTCGCGTTCGAGCACGTAGTCGCCATCTTCGCTGGCGGTATCGGGGTCGAAGACGCGTTCATAGCCGCGTCGCAACAAGGCATCGAGCACCAGCTGCATGAAGTCGCGCCAGCGCATTGCGGCCAGCGCGGTTACGCCCGCAGCGGCCTCTTCCCGCGGAAGGCGCACGCGTTGCAGGTAGAAGGACGATGCTGCGCCGATGAGCAGGAATATCCCGATCGGAATCAACCAGCCAACCCATCCACCCAAGTGCGCTCTCCAAAAGGCCAATTCGCGAGGCGGAAGGATAGTCCAAACAGGCTCCGCCCTGCGCAATGCGGAGTGGTTGCCCGCCATTCTTACGGGACATCAGCCAAGGCGTTCAGCAAGAACGCGCCGCATTTCCTGTTCGATGGAACCTTTCATGGCAGCAAAAAACAGTCCCAGCTTGGCCCTGACTAGCAGTTCCCCAGGCTGCAGCGTGATGTGCCCCTCGACGCCGGAGCGCTTGAAATGCAGTGCGTCGCCTTCCCATCGGTAGTCCAGGCCGAAGCGCTGCCCGAGTTTGACGGCGAAATCCTCGACGGCCTGGCGCGCCTGCTCCGGCGGCAGGGAATGGGGGTGACGAATCTCGATGGTCGACATGGTTCCCTCCAGCAATGCGTGGCCGATTTGGCACGCTCCATTGTGCGTTCCACCGGATTTTGTTCCAAGGGCGACTCAATCCGGGAGCGGGTGGCCGCGTGCTTCTGCTAGATTGCGCCGCGTGGACGAATTCAAATTACGGTTTCCCGGTTCCGATGTTGCCGATCTCCCGCTGGGAATGGGCATGCATGGCATCGGCCGCAATGGCGACGGTGCGTATGCCTTCGGGCGTGTCGAGGATCCGAACGAGGCGCGCGTGCGGTTCTCGGTCGACCGGCGCGGGGTCTGGTTGAGCGTTGGCGACAAAACGCAGGGCGTGCACGTCAATGGCCGCCCGGTTCAGCGCATGGCCATGCTGCGGATCGGCGACTCGGTCTATGTCGACGGCGTTGAAATCATGCTTGTTGCCCATCAGCCGTTGGGCGAGGTGCCTGCCAGGCTGATCGATGCACCGGTGGATGCGATTACCGACCCCCGTGTCGTCCTGCGTGGTATCGGCGGCCGCTATCACGGCCGAAGTTTCACGCTTGAACAGCCCCGCCTGATCGGCCGCAGCAGCGACGCCGATGTCCGCATCGACGATGCCGCTTTCGCCGAACGCCACGCGCGCATCGACCTTCAGGGCGACATCATCGTGTTGCGTGATCTGGGATCGGTCGATGGCAGTGTCGTCAACGGCGTCATCGTCCGCGACGCGGTGCTCAAACCGGGCGATCAGGTGATGTTCGATGCGCAGCATCGATTCGTGATCGAAGCGCCTGCAAGCAACCTTGGCGCAGATCCACCAGCGGCCGATACGGAGAGCGAGACCACGCATGCGCCAACAGCGGCTTCGCACGGCTGGCCTGCTCGACGCCTGCCCTGGCTGCTGCTGGCGGCACTGCTGATCGCAGCGGCGTTGAGCGGGTTGCTGCTGTTCGGTGTATCCAGCTGACAAGGACACCGGCAGCTGGACATGTGAGCCGATTGGACTGCTGTTGCGCTGCGGCATACTAGGTCGACAGCCATTGCCTTCAGGACACTTCATGCGTGCATACAACTTCAGCGCCGGCCCGGCGACGCTTCCCGAGCCGGTGCTGCTC
>JAQGOI010000076.1 GCA_028293685.1 Lysobacteraceae bacterium
CGAGCACCAGGCTCATCTGCAGCAGGACTTTCAACCGGTTCGAGATGACCGCCGAACTACATTCGCGGAAACTCTCGGCGCAGTCGCCACCCTGCAGCAGGAAGCGCCGGCCTTCCTGCGCTTCGGCCAGCTGCTGCTTGAGCGCGAGGATTTCCCAGGAGGTCACCAGCGGCGGCAGCGCGCGCAGTTCGGACTGCACTTCGGCCAGCGCTCCCGGGTCTGGATACAGCGGCAACTGCATCGCCGGACGTGTGCGCCAGCTTTCCGGCGTCCAGTCTTCAGGGACATGCACGGCCTGCAGGTTGCGTTCGTTGGTTTTCATCAGGTCGACATGTCCGGAACTACCATCATCGTGCCAGATCGATACTGCATCGCAACCGATCAGCGCCGGCGAACCAGCAACAGGCCCGCCCAAGCGGCCAGGAAGATGAACCACAGCAGGCTCCACTCCGCCATCGAAAAGCCGAGAAAGGTCCAGTCCACCCTGGCGCATTCGCCAGACCCGGTCAGCACCTTTCGGATCACGCTGGTCAGAGGCATGGCTTCGACCAGATAGTTCAAGCCAGGGCCGCACATCGGCACCTGCTCCGGCGGGAGGTGCTGCAGCCAGACCTGACGTCCCGCGATGGCGATGCCGAGCACTGCCGCCAGAAGGGCAAACAACCCATAGGATGCGCGCACGACTGCAGCCTTGGGCGCATGCAGGCCGGCGAACAGGAGGATGAGGCCGACGGCGGCGAACGCGATGCGCTGGAAGACGCACAGCGGGCAGGGTTCCAGGCCGGTATGCAATTGCGAGTACAGCGCGAAGCCGAGCAGCGCCAGACAGATGGCGAAGCCGAGCAGGCACCGGGTGCGAAAACTCCACTGCAAGGGATTCAAGGGCAGACCATCCTGATCGAGTCAGGGACATTATCGCGCGTCGCGACAACACCGCTGGCCCGCTCTTCAAAACACCACTGGCGTCGGGTGAGGCGTTTGCCAGACCCCGAAAAGCAACAAGCCCCGGCGATCAGGCCAGGGCTTGTTGAAAACGATGCTGGGCGCTACTTACGCCGCAGCCCCTTCCGGCCGGTCGACCAACTCCACGTACGCCATCGGCGCATTGTCGCCAGCGCGAAACCCACACTTGAGAATGCGCAGGTAGCCACCGGGGCGCGTCTGGTAGCGTGGTCCCAGCTCGACAAACAGCTTGCCGACGGCCTGCTTGTCGCGCAGCCGCGCGAATGCAAGACGGCGATTGGCGACGCCATCGATTTTGCTCATCGTGATGAGCGGCTCTGCGACACGGCGCAATTCCTTGGCCTTGGGCAGCGTGGTGCGAATCAGTTCGTGCTTGATCAGTGACGCAGCCATGTTCTCGAACATCGCCTGGCGATGCGCGCTGGTGCGGCTGAACTTGCGTCCGGATTTCTGGTGGCGCATGGTCGTGTGTCCTAGTGTCTATTCTGTCAGCGGCAAACCGCTGCTCAGCCCATCATGCCGTGCGAGGCGACGCCCGCCGGCGGCCAGTTTTCAAGCTTCATGCCGAGCGACAGTCCGCGCTGTGCCAACACTTCCTTGATCTCGGTCAGCGACTTCTTGCCCAGGTTCGGCGTCTTCAACAACTCGACTTCCGTCTTCTGGATCAGGTCGCCGATGTAATAGATGCTTTCGGCCTTGAGGCAGTTGGCCGACCGCACCGTCAGTTCCAGATCATCGATCGGACGCAACAGCACTGGATCGACGCCCGTGGCAACCGCCTTGGCAGCGCCGCGATCGCGGTGGGTGAAGTCGCCGAACAC
This sequence comes from Lysobacteraceae bacterium, assembly GCA_028293685.1. Lineage (GTDB taxonomy): Bacteria > Pseudomonadota > Gammaproteobacteria > Xanthomonadales > Xanthomonadaceae > Cognatiluteimonas. The sequence continues at coordinate 1,785 of JAQGOI010000076.1, forward strand.
CGACAGCTGGTCGCTGAGGATGTCGGCCGCTGTCCGCACCGCTTCCTCGGCATCGATCGTGCCGTTGGTCTCGATGTCCAGCACCAGCTTGTCGAGATCGGTGCGCTGTTCGACACGTGCCGATTCGACGGCATAAGCAACGCGACGCACGGGCGAGAACGACGCGTCCAGCATTAGGCGACCGATGGTGCGGGTCTCCTCGTCCGGACGACGACGTGCCGCCGCCGGCTGGTAGCCGAAGCCACGCTCGATCTTCAGGCGCATGTTCAGCGCCGTGTCCTTGGTGAGGTGCGCGATGATGTGCTCTGGATTCAAAATCTCGACGTTGTGGTCGGTCTTGATGTCGCCAGCGGTAACCACGCCAGGACCCTGGCGCGACAGGCTGAGCGTCGAGCTCTCGCCGGTACCCATGCGGATGGCGATGTCCTTGAGGTTGAGCAGCACCTCGAGCACGTCTTCCTGCAGGCCTTCGACCGTGGTGTATTCGTGCAGCACGCCATCGATCTCGACTTCGGTGATCGCGAAGCCCGGGATCGAGGACAGCAGCACGCGACGCAGCGCATTGCCTAGCGTGTGGCCGTAGCCGCGCTCCAGCGGCTCGATCACGACCTTGGCGCGATTGTCGGCAAGGCGTTCGATCTGGGGTCCGCGCGGACGCAGCACCTGGTTGGCGGTAACCGTCATGTTCTGATGTCTCCTGCGAGCAGACGGGCATGGCCCCGTCGGCTCTTGATTGAATTACTTCGAGTACAGCTCGACGATCAGCGCTTCGTTGATGTCGGCAGGCAGGTCGGCGCGGTCCGGAACAGCCTTGAACACGCCTGCAAACTGCTTGGCATCGACGTCCATCCACGAAGGGGACAGATCCATCTGTGCGGACACGGTCAGCGATTCCTGTACGCGCAACTGCTTCTGCGCGCGCTCGGACAATGCGATCGCGTCGCCGGCCTTCACCTGGAAGGACGGCAGGTTCACCGGCTTGCCGTTGACGGTCACGCCACGATGCGACACCAGCTGACGAGCGGCCGGTCGCGTGATCGCGAAGCCCATGCGGTAGACGACGTTGTCCAGGCGGGTTTCCAGCAGCTGCAACAGGTTTTCACCGGTGTTGCCCTTCTTGGTGGAGGCCTTCTTGTAATAGTTGCGGAACTGGCGCTCCAACAGGCCGTAGATGCGCTTGACCTTCTGCTTCTCGCGCAGCTGGGTGGCGTAGTCGGACAGCTTGCCCTTGCGAGTCATGGTGGCGCCATGCTGGCCGGGCTTCTGCTCCAGCTTGCACTTGGAGTCGAGCGCGCGTGCCGGCGACTTCAGGCCGAGGTCGGCGCCTTCGCGACGGGCGAGCTTACAGGTGGGACCGATATAACGAGCCATCTTTGTTCAGCTCCTCAGACGCGACGCTTTTTGGGCGGACGGCACCCGTTGTGGGGGATCGGCGTCACGTCGATGATGTTGGTGATCTTGTAGCCGACATTGTTCAACGAGCGCACGGCGGATTCGCGACCAGGACCCGGACCCTTGATGCGCACTTCCAGCGACTTGACGCCATAGTCCAGCGCAACCTTGCCGGCCTTTTCCGCTGCAACCTGGGCGGCGAACGGGGTCGACTTGCGGGAGCCACGGAAACCGGCACCACCGGAGGTTGCCCATGACAGCGCATTACCCTGGCGATCGGTGATCGTGATGATGGTGTTGTTGAACGAAGCATGGACGTGGGCGATGCCGTCGGTGACGACGCGCTTGATCTTCTTCTTGACTTTCGCAGCAGCGGGCTTGGCCATATCTGTTCCTTACTTCTTGATGGCCTTGCGCGGACCCTTGCGGGTGCGTGCATTGGTCCGGGTGCGCTGGCCACGCAGCGGCAAGCCGCGACGGTGGCGCAGCCCGCGATAACAGGCGAGATCCATCAGGCGCTTGATCGCGACGCCGACTTCGCGGCGCAGGTCGCCTTCGACCGCGAACTTGCCGATCTCGGCGCGCAGGCGCTCGACTTCGGGTTCCGACAGGTCGCGGATCTTGGTTGAGGCGGTCACGCCAGCCGCTTCACAGACTTTGCGCGAACGGGTCCGGCCGATGCCGAAAATGCTTTGCAATCCAACCCAGGCGTGTTTCTGGGCAGGCAGGTTGACGCCGGCAATACGCGCCATAACGCGATTCTCCAAACTGATTTGGGCGGCCAGGCGGGTGAGCCGGGCGAAGTGAACTCAGAATTTTAACAGGATCTCGTGGTAGTAGGAAGGCCCCGGAAGCCGAAACTTCCGCGACCCGGCAGGGGGAGTGTGCCCCTGCTCCGGCGATGGATCGGGATTGGTCCAGCAGCGCGACACCTCCGCCCTGCCAGACCCCGCGCGCTACTCGTGTGCGCGGAATGCCCCGACCCACCTGCGCACGAGACCGCCGCGCAGGTCGCCCATCATGTTGACTAGCCGCGCGCCAGACCGCCGCGCGAGCCGCCCTTCAAATTCGCCTTCTTCAGCAGGCTTTCGTACTGATGCGACATCAGGTGCGCCTGGATCTGCGCTATGAAATCCATCACCACCACCACCACGATCAGCAGCGACGTACCGCCGAACCGGAATGAAATGCCCAGCTTGGCGCGCATCATTTCCGGCAACAGGCAAACCAGGATCAGGTAGATCGCACCAGCAGCGGTCAGTCGCGTCAGCACGGCATCGACGTAGTCGGCCGTGGCCTTGCCCGGACGTATGCCAGGAATCAGCGCGCCCGACTTCTTCAGGTTATCGGCGGTCTCCTGCGAATTGAAGACCAGCGCCGTATAGAAAAACGTGAATCCACCAATCAGCGCCGCATACAGGATCATATGCAGCGGCTCGCCCGGCGACAGCGCCTGGGTGATCTTCTGCATCCATGTCTGGAACGTGGAACCGCCGGACTGACCGAACCACGTGGTCGCCGTCGCCGGAAACATGATGATCGATGAAGCGAAAATCGGAGGAATGACGCCCGACATGTTGAGTTTGAGCGGCAGGAACGACGACTGGTTCATGTACGCGCTGCGGCCGCCCTGTCGCCGTGCGTAGTTCACCGTGATCCGACGTTGACCGCTCTCGACGAACACGACGAAATAAGTGAACCCAAGCACGATTGCCAGGATCGCCAGCACTGCAAGCGGCGTGATGTCGCCATTGCGTGCCTGCTCGAGCGTGCCCAGCACCGCAGCCGGAAGCCCGGCGACGATACCGGCGAAAATGATCAACGACACACCATTGCCGACGCCGCGTTCGGTGATCTGCTCGCCCATCCACATCAGGAACATCGTCCCCGCCGTCAGCGCGACCATGGCGGTCATGATGAAGCCGATGCCGGGCGTGTAGACGACCGGAATATTGTTACTGGCGCCGGAATTCTGCAGTGCGATGGCGATACCTGCCGACTGGAACAGCGCCAGCGGAATCGCACCCAGCCGCGACCATTGCGTGATCTTGCGACGACCCGACTCGCCTTCCTTCTGCAGTGCTTTCAGGCTCGGCAGGATCTGCACCATCAACTGCATGATGATCGACGCCGAGATATACGGAATCACGTTGAGCGCGAACAGGCTGAAGCGCTGCAGGGCGCCACCGGAGAACATGTTGAACATGTCCACGATCGTGCCTTTCTGCTGCTCCATCAGTTGCAGCATCGCTTCGGGGTTGACGCCCGGAACAGGGATGTAGCAACCCAACCGGTAAACGATCATGGCACCTAGAACGAACAGCAGGCGCTGGCGCAGCTCGGTGAACTTCCCGAGACCGCCCAGGTTGGCAGCCGCATTGCCGCTTCGCGCCATGCCTTGCTTACTCCCCGCCTTCGATCGCGCCGACGGTGCCGCCAGCCGCTTCAATCGCCGCCTTCGCGCCGGCCGTGGCCAGCAGGCCTTTCAGTACGAACTTCTTGTTGATCTCGCCCTTCTTGACGATCTTCGCCTGCTTGGCGCTGGTCGGCACGAGCTTGGCTGCCTGCAGAGCTGCAAAGTCGATCGTGCCTGCGTCCAGTTTGTCGAGCTGGTACAGCAGCACTTCGGCGACATTGAGCGCGCGCTTGGAGCGGAAACCAACCTTGGGGAGGCGACGCTGCATCGGCATCTGGCCACCTTCGAAGCCGGCCTTGATCTTGCCTTTGCCGCTGCGCGCGAACGAGCCCTTGTGGCCGCGGCCGCAGGTCTTGCCCAGACCCGAACCGATGCCGCGACCCACGCGCTTGCGATCCTGGCGCGCGCCCTCACCCGGGGCGAGTGTGTTCATCTTCATGGATTACTCCTCGACCCGCACAAGGTAATGCACGGTGTTGATCAGGCCACGCACCTGCGGGCTGTCCTTCAACTCGCGCACGCTGTTCAATTTACCAAGGCCCAACGCCTTGACCGACAGGCGATGGATGCCCTTGGCACCACGAAGACCCTTGACCAGGCGCACCTTGACGGTGCCGCCGTCTTTGCTTTCTTTCTTAGCCATGGTTGAGATCCTCGACCTTCTTGCCGCGCTTGGCTGCGATCTTGGCCGGCGAATGCATCTCCGTCAGGCCGCGCAGCGTGGCGCGAACCAGGTTGATCGGATTGCGTGAGCCGACGGCCTTGGCAAGCACATTCTTGACGCCAACCGCTTCCAGCACGGCGCGCATCGCGCCACCAGCGATCACGCCGGTACCTTCGGACGCCGGCATCATGAACACGCGCGCTGCGCCGTGCCCCGACTTGACCGCATGCCACAACGTGCCGTTGTTGAGCTCGACGCGGAGCATGCCGCGACGCGCCTGCTCCATCGACTTCTGGATCGCGACCGGCACTTCGCGCGCCTTGCCGTATCCGAAGCCGACCTTGCCGTCACCATCGCCAACGACGGTCAGCGCGGTGAAGGTGAATTGCCGACCACCCTTGACCGTCTTGCTGACGCGATTGACCGCGATGAGCTTCTCGACCATGCCATCGTCGATTTCTTCGCGGTTTCGATCACGACCCCGCGGTCCACGTTCGTCTGCCATCTCAGTAATTCCGTATGTTGAAAAGGATTTGCGGCGTCGCCGCTTATAGTTGTGATGTGGTGCGGGTGGTCCGGCACAGCCAGAACTGGCTGGGTCGTCCGATGCAACCGCATCGGCGGGTCACGCATGTACGAGTCATGCTGCATGCGGTCGAAACCGCACGCTTTCAAGCGATCAGAATTTCAGGCCGCCTTCGCGCGCGGCATCGGCCAGCGCCTTGATGCGACCGTGATAGCGGTAACCGGAACGGTCGAACGCCACTTTTTCGATTCCGGCGGCCAGCGCCTTTTCGGCAATGGCACGGCCAACCTTGACGGCGGCATCGGCGTTCTTGCCGTTCTTCAGTCCTTCGCGCACGTCGGCTTGCGTGGTGCTGGCCGCAGCCAGGACCGTCGAACCATCCGAGCTGAACAGCTGGGCGTACAGGTGCTGGCCGGTGCGCAGCACCGACAGGCGCGGCACGCCGAGCTGGCGGATATGCGAGCGCGTGGACTTGGCGCGACGCAGGCGGGCAATTTTCTTGAGCATGTCTGTTTCTCCGAAAGCTGAAAGCGGTGGTATCCCGAATGGGATTACGCCTTCTTGGCTTCCTTGCGGATGATTTTTTCGCCGGCGTACTTGACGCCTTTGCCCTTGTAGGGCTCCGGTGGACGGAAGCCGCGGATCTTGGCGGCCACTTCTCCGACGCGTTGCTTGTCGGCACCGCTGACCAGGATCTCGGTCTGCGTCGGCGTGGTAATGGTGATGCCCGACGGCGCCTTGAACAACACCGGATGCGAGAATCCGAGCGCCAGGTTGAGGTCGGTGCCGCTCATCGATGCGCGATAGCCGACGCCGACGAGTTCCAACTTGCGCTGGAAGCCTTCGGAGACGCCCTGCACCATGTTCGCGATGATCGCGCGCAGCGTGCCGGCCAGCGGCACCAGCGCAGGATCGTTCGCCGACAGCATGGCGTGACCGTCTTCGATGATCACTTCGATACCGGCCGGCTTGGCGATCGACAAGGTACCTTTTGGACCCTTGACGCTCACGTTGTCGGACTGGACATTGAGCTCGACGCCCTTGGTCAGGACGATCGGCTTCTTGGCAACTCGGGACATGGTCGTTACTCCCTTACGCCACGAAGCACAGGACTTCGCCGCCGACACCCTGCTGGCGTGCCTGCACGTCAGTCATGATGCCCTTGGATGTGGAAATGATGGCAACGCCCAGACCACCGAGAACTTTCGGGATCGCGTCCTTGCCGCGGTACTGGCGCAGGCCCGAGCGCGACACGCGCTGCAGCTTCTCGATGACCGGCTTGCCTTCGTAATACTTCAGCACGATCTCAAGCTGCGCCTTGGCACCGTCCTGCGTCACGTGCGAACCACCGATGTAACCCTCGTCCTGCAGCACCTTGGCGATGGCTACCTTGGTCTTGGAGGACGGCATGGTCACCGTCGGCTTGCCAACAGAGGCCGCATTGCGAATGCGGACCAGCATGTCGGCGATGGGATCAGTCATGCTCATTGATTGTTACCTTTGAGTGCACCGATATCCGCTTGATTGCGAATTTCGAAAAAACCGTCGCGACACATGCCGCTCCGGGATGGAACCTTTGATGCTTACCAGCTCGCCTTGCGCAGGCCGGGAACGTCGCCGCGCATCGTGGCTTCGCGCAGCTTGTTGCGGCCCAGACGGAACTTGCTGTACACGCCACGCGAGCGCCCGGTCAACGCGCAACGGTTGCGCTGGCGCGCCGGCGACGAATCGCGCGGCAGCTTCTGCAGCTTGACTGCGGCGTCCATCTTGTCTTCAAAGCTGGCCGACTGGCTGCTGACGATCTTCTTCAGAGCGTCGCGCTTGACGGCATGCTTCTTGACCAGCTTGGCGCGCTTGGTCTCGCGGTTGACCATCGAGGTCTTTGCCATGGTTTCTGAATCCCCGGATCAGTTGCGGAACGGAAAGCGAAAGGCTTCGAGCAATGCCTTGGCTTCGTCGTTGGTCTTGGCGGTGGTGGTAATGGCGATATCCATGCCGCGAATCGCGTCGACCTGGTCGAAATCGATTTCCGGAAAGATGATCTGCTCCTTCACGCCCATGTTGTAGTTGCCACGACCGTCGAACGAACGCGCCGATACGCCGCGGAAGTCGCGCACACGCGGCAGCGACACGTTGATCAGCCGATCGAGGAACTCGAACATCTTCGCGCGGCGCAGCGTGACCTTGCAGCCGATCGGCCAGCCGTCGCGGATCTTGAACGAAGCCACCGATACGCGCGACTTGGTGATCTGCGGCCGCTGTCCCGCGATCTTGGCCATGTCGGCCACCGCGTTCTCGAGGATCTTCTTGTTGGTCGCTGCTTCGCCCACGCCCATGTTGAGCGTGATCTTGCTCAGGCGCGGCACCTGCATCGGATTGGTGTAGCCGAATTTCTCCATGAGCTTCGGCACGACTTCCTGCTTGTAGAACTCTTCAAGACGCGTAGTCATTTCATCATTCCTCTGTCCAAAGCGGCCGGGGCCTGCCTTAGACGGCTTCACCACTCGAGCGGAACACGCGCAGGCGGGTTCCATTCTCGAGCACCTTGGTTCCGATGCGCTCGCCCTTGCCCGAGGCAGGGTTGAACAACATCACGTTCGACACGTGCAACGGCGCTTCGCGCTCGATCACTCCGCCAGGCTGGTTGGCCTGCGGATTGGGCTTGGTGTGGCGCTTCATCATGTTGATGTTGGACACGACGACCTTGTCGCCGGCAACGCGGACGACATCGCCGCGCTTGCCCTTGTCCTTGCCCGCCGTGACGATGACTTCGTCGCCTTTCTTGATACGGTTCATTTCTAAGCTCCTGCGCTCAGAGCACTTCAGGTGCGAGCGAGACGATCTTCATGAACTTCTCGGAGCGCAGCTCGCGGGTCACTGGCCCGAAGATGCGCGTGCCGATCGGCTCGTGCTTGTTGTTCAGCAACACCGCGGCATTGCCATCGAAGCGGATCAGCGATCCGTCCGGACGGCGCACGCCCTTGCGAGTGCGCACCACGACGGCGTCATAGACGTCGCCCTTCTTGACCTTGCCCCGCGGAATCGCGTCCTTGACGGTGACCTTGATGATGTCGCCAATGTGCGCGTAACGGCGCTTGGAGCCGCCGAGCACCTTGATGCACATCAGTTCCTTGGCGCCCGAGTTGTCGGCGACGTCGAGGTAGCTCTGCATCTGGATCATGGGTCAGGCTCCTACCTTACTCGGCCGCGCGGGCGAGGATCTCGACCACGCGCCAGTTCTTGGTCTTCGACATCGGCGCGCATTCCGCGACACGCACGACGTCACCGGTGTTGCAGGTGTTGTCGGCATCGTGCGCGTGCAGCTTGGTCGAGCGCCGGATGTACTTGCCGTACAACGCATGCTTGACCTGGCGCTCGACGAGCACCGTCACCGTCTTGTCCATCTTGTTGCTGACGACGCGGCCTTCGACCGTGTGCAGCTTCTTGTCTTTCGTCGGGCTGGTAGTTTCGATCATATCGGCCATCCTTACTTCTTCTTGCCCGGCAGCGTCGCTGCCTGGGGCTGGCCGAGCAGGGTGTTGACGCGCGCGATCTCTCGGCGCACCCGGCGGGCATCGTGGGTCTTGGCGAGCTGACCGGTAGCTTTCTGCATGCGGAGCGAGAACTGCTCCTTGTGCAGATCCAGCAGGTGGCTTTTCAGCTCATCCGCCGACTTCGTTCGCATTTGCTTGAGTTCCATCAGCGCACCGTCCGCGCAACAAAAGTGGTGGTGACCGACAGTTTGGCCGCGGCCAGGCGGAACGCCTCGCGAGCGGTGGCCTCGTCGACACCTTCGATCTCGTAAATCATCCGGCCGGGCTGGATCTGAGCAACCCAGAACTCGACGTTGCCCTTGCCCGAGCCCATGCGGACTTCGATCGGCTTCTTGGTGATCGGCTTGTCCGGAAACACGCGGATCCACATCTTGCCGCCGCGCTTGACGTAACGACTGATGGAACGACGTGCCGCCTCGATCTGGCGCGAGGTCAGCTGGCCGGTCGCGGTCGACTTCAGGCCGAACTCGCCGAAGCTGACAGCGTTGCCACACCATGCCAGGCCGTCATTGCGTCCCTTGTGCATCTTGCGGAATTTGGTTCGCTTTGGTTGCAGCATGGTTTATTCCCTCGCTTCGCTGCGTTCGTTGCGATCGCGGCGCGGCGGACGCGGGCGATCGCTGCGCTCGTTACGGTCACTGCGCGGCGTTTCGTCCTGCTTCTCCTGGCCAACCTGGGAGAAATCGAAGATCTCGCCCTTGTAGACCCACACCTTGATGCCGATGATCCCGTAGGTGGTTTTCGCTTCCGCGAAACCGTAGTCGACGTCGGCGCGCAGCGTATGCAGCGGCACCCGACCTTCGCGGTACCACTCCGAACGCGCGATCTCGGCGCCATTCAGGCGGCCGGCGACGTTAACCTTGATGCCCAGCGCGCCCAGGCGCATCGCGTTGCCGACCGCGCGCTTCATCGCGCGACGGAACATGATGCGGCGCTCGAGCTGCTGCGCGATGGACTCGGAAACCAGCTGCGCGTCGAGCTCGGGCTTGCGGACTTCTGTCACGTTGATGTGCGCAGGAACGCCCATCAGCGTGCTGACGTCCTTGCGCAGCTTCTCGATGTCCTCGCCACGCTTGCCGATCACCACGCCCGGACGGGCGGTGTGGATCGTGACACGCGCGTTGTTGGCTGGACGCTCGATCAGGATCTTTGAGATACCGGCCTGCGCCAGCCGCTTGCGCAGCATTTCGCGGACCTTGATATCGGCGATGAGGTAGTCGGCGAAATGCTTCTTGCCGGCATACCACTTCGAGTTCCAGTCCTTGGAGATACCAAGGCGGATACCGGTCGGATGTACTTTATGACCCATTTATTTACCCTCGCCGACAACGACGGTGATGTGGCTGGTGCGCTTGAGGATGCGGGTACCGCGGCCTTTCGCGCGCGCCATGAAGCGCTTCAGCGAAGGACCTTCGTCAACCATGATCGTGGTGACCTTCAGCTCGTCGACATCGGCGCCCTGGTTGTTCTCGGCGTTGGCAATCGCCGACTCCACGACCTTGCGGATCATGTGGGCGGCTTTCTTGTCGGAGAACTTCAGCAGGTTGACGGCGCGCTCGGCCGACAGGCCGCGCACCTGGTCTGCGACGAGGCGAGCCTTCTGCGGGGAGATGCGCGCGCTGCGCAGCACGGCCCGTGCGCCAGTTTCTGTGGTGGTCGTCATGTCGTTACTTCCCGGACTTCTTGTCGCCGCCATGGCTCTTGAACGTACGCGTCAGCGCAAACTCACCGAGCTTGTGGCCGACCATGTTCTCGTTGACGAGCACGGGAATGTGGTTGCGTCCGTTATGCACGGCGAGCGTGTAACCGACCATTTCCGGCAGGATCATCGAGCGGCGCGACCAGGTCTTGATCGGCTTCTTGTTGCTGGTCGCCGTTTCCACCTTCTTCATCAGGTGGTGATCGACGAACGGACCTTTTTTCAGTGAACGTGGCATGGGCTATCAGCTCCTGCGGTCGCGAACGATGAACTGCTGCGTGCGCTTGTTGTGACGTGTCTTGTAGCCCTTGGTCGGAACGCCCCACGGCGTGACCGGGTGCGGATTGCCCTGGCCGGCCTTGGCTTCACCACCACCATGCGGATGGTCGACCGGGTTCATGGCGGCGCCACGCACGGTCGGCTTGATGCCACGCCAGCGGCTGGCACCGGCTTTGCCGAGCTTTTCCAGGTTGTGCTCGACGTTGCCGACTTCACCAATGGTGGCCCGGCATTCCGACGGCACGCGGCGCATTTCGCCCGAGCGCAACCGCAGCGTGGCATACACACCTTCGCGGGCGACGAGTTGCACGCCGGCGCCAGCGGCACGCGCTATCTGCGCACCCTTGCCAGGCTTCATCTCGATGCAATGCACCGTCGAACCGACCGGGATGTTGCGCAGCGGCAGCGTGTTGCCGGTCTTGATCGGCGCATCGCTGCCGGCAATCACCTGCTCGCCGGCCTTGAGACCCTTGGGCGCGATGATGTAGCGGCGCTCGCCATCGGCGTAGCACAGCAGCGCGATGTGCGCGGTGCGGTTCGGGTCGTATTCGATCCGTTCCACGCGCGCCGGAATGCCTTCCTTGTCGCGCTTGAAATCGACGATGCGGTAATGCTGCTTGCTGCCACCACCGATGTGACGCGTGGTGATGCGGCCGTGGTGGTTACGACCACCTGACCTGCTCTGGCTCTCGACCAGTGCCGCATGCGGCGCGCCCTTGTGCAGGCCCGGCGTCACCACGCGGACAGCCGACCGGCGGCCGGGCGACGTGGGTTTGAATGTCATCAATGCCATGCGTGTTTCCTCAGGCCTTGGCCATCACGTCGATCGACTGGCCATCGGCCAGCTTCACGTACGCCTTGCGCCAGTCGGCGCGGCGGCCATTGCGGTTTTTGAAGGCCTTCTGCTTGCCCTTCACGTTCAGCACGTTGACCGCCTCGACCTTGACGTCGAACAGCTTCTCGATCGCCACCTTGATGTCGGCCTTCGTGGCGTCGGTGGCGACTTCGAACACGTACTGGTTCGAGACTTCCTGCAGGCGCGCGGTCTTTTCGGACACGCGTGGCGCGCGGATGACGTTGTAGAGCTTGGCGCTGCTCTCGACAGACATGGTCATGCCAGCCACTCCTCGATCTTCTTGATGGCGTCGGACGTCATCACCACGGTGTCGGCGCCGACGAGGGCGACCGGATCCAGGCCCTGCACGTCACGCACTTCGACGTAGCGCAGGTTGCGCGCCGACAGGTACAGATTCTCGGTGGCCTCTTCGGTCACGATCAGCGGGCGCTGGCCGACGTTGAGATCCTTGAGCTTGGCGATCAGCCCCTTGGTCTTGATCGCATCGACGTCGAAATTCTCGACGACCATGATGCGGCCCTGACGGTTGAGCTCGGACAGGATCGTCGCGATCGCCGCTCGGTACATCTTGCGGTTGACCTTCTGTTCGAAGCTCCGCGGCTTGGCCGCGAAAGTCACGCCGCCGCCGACGAAGATCGGAGCCGTCAGCGCGCCGTGTCGCGCACCGCCACCCTTCTGCTTCTTCGACTTCTTGGTCGTGCCGCTGACTTCCGAGCGCGTCT
>JAQGOI010000130.1 GCA_028293685.1 Lysobacteraceae bacterium
TTACGCCGGATGATGCACGGCGTGAAGTAACCTTGTAAAAGCGGCGCCCTTGGGCGCCGTCTTCATTTCGGCAACATGGCGATCAATGTGTCGCCGCCCCCCCCGCGCCAGCGGTTGCTCCTGAGCCGATGTTCTTGTCGAAGAACGCGAGCAGTCGACTGTAGAACTGCCTCTTGTGTTCCTCGACGAAGAAGCCATGCCCTTCGGTCCGGATGAACAATGTCTCCACCGGAACACCGGCGGCCCGAACGGCTTTTTGCAGGCGCTCTGTAGATTCAGTCATCTTTGCGGACGGCGCAGCGTCAAACTAGCGGCGTTGACCGACATGCTACGGCTGCCAACAATCCAGCCAGTATCAGCACTGGCATTGCTCTCCCTCTTGGTGTTGGTTAGCAAGCCCGCCAGCATCGTAGCCGGCGACTGAATCCGTGAAGCCCTCCAGGCCACCCGGAATAAATCGGTTGCCAGCCGATTGGTGGATCTCCTATTTTCCCGCGGTGGCTGCCACGCCCGAGGGGGCGCCGATGTACTTGTCGAAAAACGCCAGCATCTTCGTGTACAGATTGAGGTTGGCGGTTTCGTCGTAGAACCCGTGCATCTCGTCGGGCTCGAAAATGACCGCCTCGGCGGGATGTCCTGCGGCCTTCAGCGCGTCGCGCATTTCCACCGTATGTTCCTTCGGTGCACGCTGGTCGCGTACGCCCGCTGCCAGAAAAACCGGCACCTTGATGTGGCTGGCGAGGAACACCGGCGATCGCGATCGCAGGTCCGCGTCGTCTTTTCCAAGCGTGTGCGCCAGGTAGCGCTGGCCAGAGCCCGTCTCCGAGATGTCTCCCTTCTTGAACATCATCGGCAGGTCGTACACGCCGACATAGCCAACCGCACAACGATAAAGATCCGGTTCGCTCGCCGCACCCATCAACGCTGCGTAGCCGCCGTAACTGCCCCCGTAGATGCAGATACGATTGGGATCGGCATAGCCCTGGTCGACGGCCCAATGCGTGGCATCGGTCAGGTCGTTCTGCATTTTGCGACCCCACTGGCCGTGCCCCATGTTCTCGAACGAGCGACCAAAACCATTCGAACCGCGGTAGTTCAACTGCACCACCAGATAGCCGCGACTTGCCAGCATCTGCGCTTCGCCGTTGAATCCCCAGTCATCGCGTACACCGATGGGGCCCCCATGTGGATTGAGGATCATCGGCAGCTTGGTCGGATCGCGCCCATGGGGGATCGTCATGTAGCCGTACACCTCGATGCCATCACGGGTCTTGAACGAGAACGGCCGGACGGTCGCCATCGTGGTTGGATCGAGCCAACTACGATTGCGAATGAGGAAGCGAACCGATCCGGTGCTGCGCTCGTACAGGTACAGCTCTCCAGGATCCGTATCATTGCTGGCCGACACGAGAATCTGCTGTCCATCGCGGGTCGCGCTGTAGAAATCAACGAATTTTTCTGGAAAGGCCTTGGACAATGCGACGTAAACCGCCACGTCAGGTGACCCTGGTTCGACGATTTGAACGTGCGGTGCGCCCGCCATGGTGACCACGCCCAATATCGTCTTGCCGTCGGATCCCATGATGTAACTGAAAGGGTCAACAACCGGATCGTGGTAGAGGGGTTTGAAGCTATTCGTACCGCGATCCAGCAGTCCGAATGTCACTGGTCCCTTTTCATCGCCAGAAAGGGCGTAGATCCGTCCGTCGTGGGCGGTACCGAGCACCCCTAGATGGCGACCGTCGGTTGTCGATCGATTGACGAGCGTCCACTTGCCGGTGGCGTCCCACCGATATAGCTCCGAGTGCTCCAGGAAGGCGCCATCTGCGCCCTTGTCGCTGAAACACGTCGCATAGAGCGGCTGATGGTGCTCATCAGGAACCAAAGAACATTCGCCGCCATGCGGCGCCCGCGCGACCATGCGTCGTTTGCCGGTGAATGTGTCGACTTCCACCATTTCCGAGCTGACATCGTTCGATGCATCGGAAAGCAGCATCAGGACTTTTGCGTTGTCGTCCGGCAAGGCATCGAGGAGGCTGAATGATTGCGAGTAATGAACGAGTTTCCGAGCGGTGAACGTGTCCTTTGCCTCGTAGTCGATGAGGTTTCGGAACATGCTGCCATCGGCGTTGACGGCAAACCATTCGCCGGTCTTGAACGGCTGTGCGTAACTTCCGAGGTTCATGACGGCGCTGAAGATCAGGCGATTCGGCCCGGCCCAGTCAAACGTGCCAACACTCCTGTCGCCCATCAATCGGGTATGGCTGATGACCGACATGTCTTTCAGACGCAATACGGCCAGCACAGTCTGCTTGCCCGCCAGAGCGGTGATTGCAAGGAATTCACCGTCGGGAGAGATTTTCGCGTAGCTGTATTCGGGGTGGCGGACGAAGTCCTTCAGAGAAGCAGGCGGGCTGCCTGCTGGTTCGGCCGCGGCCGGAATGGCCGGTTGGGCGTTCACCTGGCAACACCACATCACCGCCAGCGCGGCAATCAACAGTCCTGATTTCAATCCCCTACCCCCCTTGAAGTTCATGCGGCTCTGCCAATGAACATGGCCGCTCTCAGCGGACGCCTGCGGACGCAAGCTGGTCCAGTACCTTCCCCAGAGCATCGTCCCACGGCGGCAGTGTTAGACCAAATCCGTGCCTCAGGCGACTGTTGTCCAGCGTCGAGCGGTGTGGGCGCGTGGCGCTCGCGGGGTAATCGACCGACAGGATGGGCGTGATAAGCGGCTTGCTTGTCAGCAGGCCTCGTGCGTGCGCGCCATCGACGATTGCGCTCGCGAACCCATGCCAGCTCGTCTCGCCCGAGGTGGTCAGGTTCCACAAGCCGGACTCGACTGGATGGGTGGCAAGCACCCGCGTGGTGACCTCGGCAATGAGGCTGGCCGGCGTCGGCGATCCGAACTGGTCGACTACGACGCGCAGCTCGTCCCGCTCGGCCGCCAGTCGCAACATCGTCCGCAGGAAGTTGGCCCCGTGCGCGGCGTAAACCCAGGCCGTCCGGAAAATCAGATACCGGGCGCCACTGGCTCGAACAGCGTTTTCGCCGGCGAGCTTGCTCGCGCCGTAGACGCCAAGCGGGGCGACGGGATCGTTTTCACGATACGGCCGGTTGGCGCGCCCGTCGAAAACGTAGTCGGTCGAATAATGTACGAACGTCGCACCCGACCGTTCGCAGGCCCGCGCCATCGCCTGCGGCGCGTCGGCGTTGACTCGATATGCCGCGGCAGCATCGTCTTCCGCGCGATCAACGGCCGTATAGGCAGCGGCATTGACGACGATGTCCGGGCGCATCGCCAGAATCAGTTCCTCAAGTGATTCGGGAGCGTCCAGATCCGCGCTTTTGCAGGGATGGCCGTCGTTGAGGAGACCGCTGCGCGTCGTCACGGTAACGTCGCCAGCCGTCGCCAGGTTTCGACGCAGCTCGGTTCCCAGCTGGCCGTTGCCGCCGAACAGGAGGATTCTCATGTCGCCAGCGTCGGCAGGCGTTCCATTGGGATATCGACGAGGAAGGGGGCCTTTGCGTCCTTGTTGGACAGCAACGGCGCGCTGATCGGCCAGTCGATGGCCAGGTCGGCGTCGTTCCAGCGGATCCCCGCATCGGCGGCGCCGTCGTAAGTGGCCGTGCATAGATAGGTGAACAACGCGCGTTCGCTCAGCACGACGAAGCCGTGCGCGAATCCCTCCGGAATCCAGAAGTGCCGCTTGTTGTCGGCGCTCAATACCGCTGCCGTCCACCGCTGGAAGGTCGGTGAGTCCGGACGGATATCGACAGCGACGTCCCAGACCTCTCCCTGCAGGACACTCACGAGTTTCCCCTGCGGCCGCGGCCATTGGTAATGAAGCCCCCGCAACACGTTGCGGCTGGATGAGGACACGTTGCCCTGTGCGAAATCGCGAGACAGGCCATGGGCCGCCAGCGTGTCGCGATTGAAGGACTCGTAGAAAAAACCGCGTTCGTCGCTGAGAACCTTGGGGTCCAGCAACAGGCAGCCAGGCAGGTCGGTTTCGATGATTTTCATGGGCGCCGATTCATTCAATGCGCCCGTGATCGAGCAGGCTCAGCAGGTACTGGCCGTAGCCGTTCCTGGCCAACGGCGTCGCCAACCGCGTGAGCTGTCCATCGTCGATCCACTGGTTGAAATAGGCGATTTCCTCCGGACAGCACACGCGCAGCCCCTGCCGCTTCTCGATCGTCTCGATGTAGGTCGAGGCTTCGAGCAGGGATTCGTGCGTGCCGGTGTCGAGCCAGGCATAGCCACGGCCCAGTTTCTGCAGCTGCAGCGTCCCGCGTTCGAGGTAGCAGCGGTTGAGATCGGTGATTTCCAGCTCCCCTCGGGCCGACGGCTTCAATGTCGCGGCGTAGTCGCAGGCATTCCCGTCATAGAAATACAGTCCGGTCACGGCGTAATGTGAACGAGGTTGCTGCGGTTTTTCTTCCAGCCCGATCACCCTGCCGGACGCATCGAACTCGGCGACGCCGTAGCGCTCGGGGTCGCGCACCCAGTACCCGAACACGGTGGCACCGGTTTGCTGGGCGCAGGCGCGTTGCAGCACTTCGGTCAGGCCATGACCATAGAAAATGTTGTCGCCCAACACCAGGCAACTCGGGTGCCCGTCGAGAAAGTCGCGGCCGATCAGGTAGGCCTGCGCGAGTCCGTCCGGGCTTGGCTGTACGGCATACTCGATGTGCATGCCCCACTGCGATCCGTCGCCAAGCAGATGCTTGAACAGCGCCTGCTCATGCGGCGTATTGATCACCAGCACTTCACGGATCCCCGCCAGCATCAGCACGCTGAGCGGGTAATAGATCATTGGCTTGTCGTACACCGGCAGCAGCTGCTTGCTGATCGCCTGGGTGATCGGATACAGCCGCGTGCCGGATCCGCCGGCAAGGATGATTCCCTTGCGCCGGTGCGCCTCAGCGTCGCTCACGCTGCGGCTCCGATGCGCTCGAGCCGGTAACTACCGTCCAGGACGCGGCGGACCCAATCCTGGTTTTGCAGGTACCAGTCGACCGTTTCGGCGATGCCTGCGCCAAAAGTACGTTGAGGCCGCCAGCCCAGTTCGCGCTTGAGC
>JAQGOI010000188.1 GCA_028293685.1 Lysobacteraceae bacterium
ATTTGACGGAAGCAGCCCAAAACCCCGGCAAAAACGGCGGCCTTGCGGTCAAACCAACGTCCTTGGGTTCCCACGACCTGGAGCAATCTGGAACGTTTGCGGAGCTCCGCGCCAATGTGTTGACAACGTTGTCAAAGCGCTCCCACACTCCGCGGCGAACGCCAGTGACGTGGTGTCAAACTTGATTCCAGCTCGACGGGAGATTCCGTGCTTGCAAGCGTCAGCCGATTGCCGGAGCGCCCCATGACCGCGACGCAGCCATTCATCGCGGCCGATGTCGGCGGCACGCACGTGCGCATCGGTCTGGTGCGCGCCAGCGGCAATCCGGCGCATCCGGTAGACGTCGTCCGCTATCGCAAGTACGTCTGTGCCGAATACCCGGGGTTGGTCGAGATTCTGGAAGACTTCATCGCCAGCCTCGAGGGCTGCACGGTCCGCGAAGGTGCGATCGCCTGCGCTGGTTATGCTTTGGAAGACGGCTCGATCATCACCGTCAACCTGCCGTGGCAGGTCTCGTTGAAGGAGATTCGCCAACGCCTCGGGCTTGCGGACTTTCGCCTGGTCAACGATTTCGAAGCAGTCGCGCATGCGGCCGCTTACGTCGACGCCAGCGAAGTGCTGCGGCTCACGGGACCTGCGACTGTCGCCCCCGGCCCAATGCTGGTGGTCGGGCCAGGCACGGGCCTCGGCGCGGCGGTCTGGATCCCGACAGCCGCAAGACCCGTGGTGCTCGCCACCGAGGCCGGACAAGCCGCGCTGACGGTCGGCAACGACCTGGAGATCGCGCTGCTCAGGGAGATGCTGAAGCAGCGCACGCATGTGTCGGTGGAATTCGCATTGTCAGGACCGGGACTGATGAACGTGCACGCGGCGCTCAGTGCGCTTCACGGCACGACCTCGGACTATCGCGCCCCTGACGAAATCACTGCAGCCGCGCTGGCGGGAACCGATGCGCAGGCGCGCGAAAGCCTGGACGTGTTCTGCGGACTTCTGGGCAGCACGGTCGGAAACATGGCGCTGCTGTACGGGGTGCATGGCGGCATCTACCTCGCGGGCGGAATCCTGCCGCAGATCCGGGAATTCCTGCTGCAGAGCAGTTTCGTCGAACGCTTCCTGGACAAGGGGCCGATGCGCGCGGCGCTGGAACGCATCCCGGTGAAGCTGGTCGAGCACGGGCAGTTGGGCGTGATCGGCGCGGCCAGCTGGTACCTGGATCAGCGCAAGGCATAGGAATGGTTGGTGTTCAAGGATTTTTGAGATTGAAAAAGTGCAAGACGAAAGTGGTCGGGGAAAAAGCGTAAGCACGACAGCTATCCGCTGTCGCAACTCAATCAGACACGGGGTGGCACCATGAAACTCAACAGAACCCTCCTTTCCGCGGCGATCGTGGCGAGCCTTGGTTTCGCCGCCCAGGTCCAGGCGCAGGAGCAGACCCAGACACCGACAACCGATACAACGCAACCGCCCAAGACGGACAAGGCTGCCGAAATCGACGCGATCGTCGTTGTCGGCATTCGCGGGAGCCAGGCAAAGTCACTCGACACCAAGCGCAATGCCGCATCCCACGTCGAAGTCGTCACCGCCGAGGATATCGGCAAGTTGCCCGCGAAAAACGTCGCCGACACGCTGCAGCGACTGCCGGGCGTCAACATCAGCTCGGCCAGCGCAACCGAAGGCGGCTTCGATGAAAGCGACCGCGTCAGCCTGCGCGGAACCAGTCCGAGCCTGACCCAGACGCTGGTCAACGGCCATGTCGTCGCCACCGGTGACTGGTTCGTCCTCAGTCAGGTGCAGACCGTGGGCCGCAGCGTCAGCTACTCGCTGCTGCCGTCGGAAATCGTCAGCCAGGCCGTGGTCTACAAAACCTCCGAGGCCAGGTTGACCGAAGGCGGCAGCGCAGGCTCCGTCGACATCATTACCCGCAGGCCGTTGCAGTTTTCGAAAACGTTCACCCTCGAGGCCACGGTTGGCGGCGTCTACTCCGATCTGCCAGGCGATACGAAGCCGCAGTTCAACGGACTGCTCAACTGGAAGAACGACGCCGGCACCGCAGGCGTGCTGTTCCAGGCGTTCTATGAAAAGCGCAGCCTGCGGCGCGACGCCCAAGAAGTGGTTGGTGGGTTCAACGCGATACCAGCAACGATCACCGGTCCGACGAGAGCCACGATCCCCAATCCGCTTGCTACGACGAATCCCGACCTGATCGGCGCGCTCTATCCAAACCTGATCGGCGTAACGTCATTCACGCAGGAGCGCGAGCGCAAGGGCTTCGTGGTGGATATGCAGGTCAAGCCGACCGACAACCTGACGCTTGGCCTGAACGGTTTTTATTCCAAGCTCCAGGCGGACAACTACAACCGCAACTACATGCTGTGGTCCAGCCGCTTCGCGCCATATCTGGCACCCGATCCGGGCTACACCGTGGTGGACGGCGTCTTGACCAACGCCCACTACAGCCCCGTGATAAATCCGGCTCTCTTGTGCGGCGGGTCATCGACCTGCATGAGCACCCCGTTTGCCGTATACGACATGATCTCGCGGCCGAAGGCGAGTTCGGACACCAAGTACCTGACGGCCGACGCCAATTGGAAAGTCAGCGATGCGCTCACGCTCAAAGGACAGATCGGCACCACGCAAGGCCATGGCCGCAGCCCGACGCAGGACGTGATGGAGCTCGGCATCAATGCCGGCGCCGGCGCGAGCTGGGGCCTGAACGGCCCGGATCATGCGATCGACTGGTCGCTCGGCGGCGACAACTCGTCACCCTCGGGCATCAGGCCGCAGGACGGCTGGATCTTCGGCGGCCAGGACATCGATGTGCTGGACAAGGAACGGTGGGGACAGGCTGATGGCGAGTTCACGTTCGCGCAGGGCGCACTGGCCTCGCTCGATTTCGGCGCGCGCTTTACCGACCACACCCGCGAGAATCCGCGCGAAATCGCGCAGGGTCCGAACTTCGCGACCGACTGGCAGAACCCGGCGAACTATCCGACGACCTACGGCAACAATCCGGGTGATTTCGGCAGCGGGCTGGGCGCCTCGTTCCCAGGTAACGTCTGGTTCTACACGCCCGAACAGCTGGCCGCGATCGATGCCGCATTCGCCAATCGCGATCCGATTGCGCGTTTCTATTGGCCGGATTTGTTCAAGGTGCAGGAAAAGACCGGCGCTGCTTATCTCCAGGCCAATTTCTCCGGTCAGCGCTGGAGCGGCAATGTCGGCCTGCGTTACGTCCATACCAAGCAGGACATCCTCTCGAACGTCGCAGTGAATCTGCCGGCGGGTACGCCGTTGCCGCCCGGAACGGTCACCGGCTCGGCGTTTGGGAACTATCTGCCGACGCTGACACAGAAGACCTACAGCAAGGTGCTGCCCAGCGCGAATTTCAAGTACGACTTCACCGATACGCTGGTCGGGCGCCTTGCCGCTTCCGAGACGATCACCCGTCCGGATTATTCGGCGCTGGCCGGATCGGTGTCGCTGGATGACCTGACACACACCGGAAGCGGCGGCAATCCCAATCTCAACCCGATCGTCTCGACCAACTTCGACGCTGCCCTGGAGTGGTATTTCGCGCCACGTGCACTGCTGGGTGTCAGTGTCTACTCGATGCGGATGAAGGATTACGTCACCTTCGGCACCTCCTCTCAGCAGTTCGTCGACCAGGCCGCGAGCCAGGTTGCCGGCACGCAGGTCTTCGGCACTTACCAGGTGTCCAGCCCGGTCAACACCAATGCGAGGGTCCACGGCTTCGAGGTGACCTACGAGCAGCCGATCGGCGAAAACTTCGGCGTATCGGCCAACTACACCTACGCCAAGAGCGATTCGGATGGGTCCAAGCCGGTGTACGGCACCTCGAAGAATACCTACAACCTTTCGGGTTACTTCGAGAACGACCGGTTCAACGCACGCGTGAGCTACACCTATCGTTCTGCGTTCTACGCCGGCGTGAGTCGCACCGACGATTTCTTCCAGGACAAGATCGGCAACCTGTCGGCTTCGATGGGCTACAAGTTCACCGACTGGATGACGGTCACCCTGGATGCGATGAACCTCAACGACCCGCAGCTCAAGTACTACAGCCAGGCCAACGGCGAAGGACGCAAGCTGCCGTACGCGTTCTACGAGAACGGCCGCCAGTACTACGTCAACCTCCGCTTCAAGTTCTGACGCGGGACGCGTTTCTCCCGTTACTGCTTGGGCCTGGACTCGTTCCGGGCCCAAGTTTTTTTGGGTATGCCA
>JAQGOI010000194.1 GCA_028293685.1 Lysobacteraceae bacterium
TGCAGCCGTGCCCGACGTACTCGAAGTGTCCATCGGCCATGCGCTGATCGACGAGGCGCTGTATGCCGGCCTGGATGCCACCGTGCGCGGGTATGTCCGCATCCTTGCCGCTGCGATCGCCTGACGCAGCGATCGGCAAGATCGCGGCACTACTGCCAGGCGAATCGCAGGAGGATGCAGCCGGGCCCTGCCCTTCAAGCGAAGGAAGGGGCCGAAGACTTTTAGAGAGAGAGGTACCAGCGACGCCATCGACACCGATGCGCGACGCACCATGGAAACGCCGCCCGAAGGCGGCGTCGCTGAACAGTGATTGCATTGCGCCGGCGTTGCGAATCCTACTTCTTGACGAAGCCGATCTTCTGCATGTCCGCATTGCGCGCGGTGGCGAGCACCTTGGCCAGGATGCCGTAATCCGCCTCATCGTTGGTGTCGATTTCCAGCGTCGGCTGGTTCTTCGGATCGCGCTCGACTTCGGTTTCCATCATCGTGCGCAGCGCCGACATCGGTACCGGACTGTCGTTCCAGAAGATCTGACCGGCGGCGTCGATCCGCAACTTGACCGGCTCTGGCGGCGGCAACGGGTTGACCTGCGGCGGTGCCCGCTGCGGCAGGTCGATGTCGATCGGGTACGACAGGATTGGCGCGGTCACCATGAAAATGATGAGCAGCACCAGCATCACGTCGACCAGCGGCGTGACGTTGATATCGGCCATCGGCATGCCGGTCGCGGAATTGGAACTGAAAGCCATCGGTGCTCCCTACTGCCGTTCTTTGGTGGCGACGAAGCCCACTTTCGCGATGCCCTGCTGCTGGGCGATATTCACCACGTCACTGACGATCCGGTACTTGGTGGTCGTATCTCCGCGCACGTTGACCTCGGGTTGCGGTGTCTTCTGCGCCTCGACCGAGAGCTGGCTCTCGAGCTGGTCGCGGGTCACCGGTGCGTCATTCCAGTACAGATGTCCATCCTCCTGCACCGTGACCGTGATCGGCGGCGTCGGTGGTACGGAGTCGGGGCGGTGATCCAGGTTGGCCTTGGGCAGCTCGACCTTGATCTTGTGCGACATCAGCGGCGCCGTGATCATGAAGATGATGAGCAGCACCAGCATCACGTCCACCAGGGGCGTGACGTTGATCTCGGACATCGGGGCGCCACTCTGGGCGCCGGAACTGAAGGCCATGGGCCGGGACTCCTACTGCGATCTACGTGTTGCTGTCGACGGACGTGCTGGTGTTACTGCTTGGCCGGAAGTTCGCCGACGCGTGCGCCGGTGGCGAAGAAGTCGTGCAGGTCATGCGCGAACGTGTCGAACTTGTTGTACGTGACACGATTCAGGCGCACGAAGAAGTTGTAACCCAGCACGGCCGGGATCGCGGTGAACAGACCGATAGCGGTCATGATCAGCGCTTCACCCACGGGACCGGCGACCGCGTCGATAGACGCCTGGCCGGTGGCACCGATCCGGATCAGGGCGCCGTAGATGCCCCACACCGTACCGAGCAGACCAACGAACGGGGCGGTCGAACCGACCGTCGCCAGTACCGTCAGACCCGACTCCAGTCGCATCGATTCGCGGGTCACGGCCTGACGCAGGGCGCGATCGACGAATTCCGAGCGGTTCAGCGACTCGACCAGGCGCGAGCCCTCGTGGCGCTGGTGGTGCGCGGCGGCCTGGGCGGCGTCGAGCGCGATCTTGGAGAACGGCTCGCGGCGCGGCTGCTCTTCCATGAAGCGGATGGCGTCCTGCGCGTTCGTGGTTTCCCAGAACGTGCTGACCACCCGGTCCGCACCACGGCGCAGGGCCATGTTCTTGAACAGGTTGATGACGATCCAGTAGATCGACATCGCCGACATGATCAACAAGGTGAGCAACACGGCCCACTGGACCACGTAGCTTCCCGGCGTGTTGATCATTTCACTGAACAGATGGTCGACACCCATCTGCGTCAAGGCGGTGGCAGCGTTGTTGCCCCCGGTCGCAGCGGCGTTAGTGGTTTCCTGCAGCATGACACGTACCTTTAGTAGTGGGTTGAAGAGGCCGGATCACGGCCGGTTTTCGAATTGCGCGTCTCTAACTCATTGGGCCGAAAAACTGAAAGGCAGAATTCCTTGCCCCGCGGCACCGGGACACAGCTTGACGCCGCGGGCGTAACTCACTGCCGCCCGGTCGAGATCGCGATCACGACTGCTTTGCGCAATGGCCGCCGACGTGACCGCACCATCAGCCGTGAATGCCAGCCTGACCGACAGCTCCGCATGCTCGGCCCCCGACTTCTGCAGCGCCAGCAGCAGCGGCGTCATCGAGGGTTTGGAGCAAAGACTGGCACGAAGGTCGCTTGTATTGCGTTGCGGCGCCTGGGGAACCGGCGGTGCGGGCGGCGTCGGCGGGGCCGGCGGCAGCGACATCGGCGTCGGCGTGTCCATCACCACCGGTGGTTCCGGCGGCGGCGGCTGGATCGGCGCCGGACGCGGAGGCGTCGGCGTCATCTTGATTTCCTTGGGCGGCTCTTTCGGCGGCGGCGGCGGCGGCGGCGGAGGTGGTGGTGGTTCGATGATCACGACCCGGGTCGAGTCCTGGTCCGTCTTCTCGACACCAGGGGGTGACACTGGCGCCAGCAGGAGCATCAACGCCGCAGCATGCACGGCGATGACGAAGGTCATGCCACCGATGCGGGGCCAATTGAGGCCATCGTCATCATTCTTGTCGGTCGTCGGCAAGCGTTGCGTCATGCGAGGGGAGCTCGGGTATGGCCGGGCGCAACGCGCCACGGGTGATGTCGAACCGCGGCCAATCAGGCCGCGGGAACCTCTAAGCTTATACCAATCGTGCGAAGGGATACCAACGCGAGACCGGCGTCACGCTCTGTCGCAAATCACTTGCCACCCCGTCCAGCCAGCTTCCTGGCTTCGTCGGTATTGCGCACGCCTTTCTGCAACGCCAGCGTCGCGGCGACCGCGGCTTCGGGTTTGCGTTGTGCATTCCACAATACCCGCGCCAGGTTCAGCGCGGCTTCGCCATCGGCCGCCATGGGCGCGGCTTTCTGGTACATCGCGATGGCCGTGGCGACATCACCGGTGGCGTAGGCGTCCTGGGCGATCACCGAGTACGCCTTGGACAGATCCGGCGACGGCTGGATGACGCCCTTGGCGAGCCCTTCCTCGATGACGCCCAGCGCCTGCTTCGGATTATTGGCGTTGAGATAGCCGACATAGAGCGATCGGTATTGCGCTGCGTCTTTCAGGCCGCCCTTGCCTTGCGCGGTGGCCAGCAGCGCCGTGGCCCTGTCGGCCTGGTTGGCCTGCTGGTAGCCGGCAACGGCATTCATCAGGGCCTGAGTGTTGGCCGGGTCCGCCGCATGGATCTGCTCGAAGATGGCCGCGGCCTCGGCAGGCCGGTGCAGCTGCGCAAGGGACCCGGCCTTCAGGCCCAGATACTCCGGCGTCTGCAGCCGGGTTTCGGTCATCAGGCGGTCGATGGTGGCGAGCGCGTCGGCCGGATGCTGCGTCTGGTACTGCATCACCGCCAGGTTGTACATCACCTGGAAATGCTCGTCGTTGTCCAGGCCGTTGCTGTCCAGGGCCTGCCTGAAATCGGCGGCGGCCTTGCCCTTGTCTCCGGCGTCGGCGGCAGCGGTTGCCGCGAGCTGGTAGGCGAAGCTGCGCTCATAGGCGTTGGTCGACGTCGACGCCAGTGCTTCGGCCATCTGGATCGCCTGCGGATACTGCTTGGCCTGGTATAGCGCGACGACGTCCTTGAGCACTTTGCCCCCCTCCTTGGAGGCCTGCAGTTTTGGCGACACCCGCGTCGCATTGGCAAACGTCGACGATGCATCCGCGGATGGTTCGCCTTTGGCCTTGCCGGCCGCCTGCAGCTGTTTCTGGTGCTCTCGGACGGCATCGGGATCGTAGCGACCGACCTGTGCGGATGCGACGGTGGATGTCACTGCGCTGAGGGCGAGGAGCACGAAGGTGCAGGTGCGCAAAGGTATTGTCACGAAACGTCCTGGATTTGATCGAGCGATGATCGCCGGCGCCACGGTAAGCGACGTGACCGGAACACGGAGCGCAACGCTAGCAGAAAGGACCCGGACTGCGCGTTACGCGCACCCCGCTCAACCGCAATTCGGCCGCCGACCGGAGGCACGCGCCTGCGCATAGACCGGCGCCAGCCCGGCGGCGCGATCGCGCAGCTCGCCCAGCCGGCTCTGCGGATCGGGATGGGTTGACAACCATTCCGGCGGACGGCTTCCGCCGGCGGTAATCATGTTCTGCCAGAGGTTGACGGCTTCACGCGGATCGAATCCCGCGCGCGCCATCAACTGCTGGCCGACGACGTCGGCCTCGCTCTCCTGCGCACGCGATCCCGGCAACAGGAAACCGGTCTGCGCCAGCACGCCGCCGCCTTGCACCGCGGCATCCGCCGCGCCCTGTCCGTAGCGCGATCCGAGTAGCGCGCCGACCAGTTGCAGTACGCCTTGCGCGCCGGCCTGCCGCGTGATGCGTTCCTCATGGTGCCGCGAAACGACGTGACCGATCTCGTGCGCGATCACGGTCGCCAGCTGATCCTGGTTGCGCGCGACGGTGAAGATGCCGGTGTTGACGCCGACCTTGCCGCCGGGCAGCGCAAAGGCGTTGGGTTCCTTGTCGACGAACAGCGCCGTTTCCCAGCCGGTGGATTGCCATTGGGCTGGCAGCTCACGCACCAGCGCATTGACCACGCAACGCACGTAGGCCGTCTGCCGCGCGTCGCCGCTCTGCGGCGTCTTGGCCTTGGCCTCGGCGAAGGCCTGCGCCCCGAGCGCATTGAGTTGCTGCTGCGACACCGCGCCGACATATTGCGTCCGGCCGGTCGGTGAGGTCGTCGTGGCGCAGCCGCCAACGGCGGCCGCGATGGCAAAGGTGAGCAGCAGGGTTTTCATCGGACACTCCATTCAGGTTGCCGACGTTGTAGGCGTCCGCGCCTGAAGACCGCGTCAATCGCGCCGGGCGGAAGGCCGGCACTCGAAATACGCGCGCGGCGTCGCCACGCCGGATAGCAGTCGCTTACGGGCGGTGCGGCGTGGAACTCCCGGATGCATGCTCTGACATCCGGCGCGGAAGGCTGGCTCCACGAACACCCGCAGCGCATGGAGTCGCTTGCGCGGAACGGTCTCCCGCCGCACTCACACGTCCAGGTTCGCGACCTTCAACGCGTTGTCTTCGATGAACGCACGCCGTGGCTCGACGACGTCGCCCATCAGCGTGGAGAAAATCTGGTCGGCGGCGACGGCGTCCTCGATCCGTACCTGCAGCAGGCGCCGGGTGTCGGGATTGACCGTGGTTTCCCACAACTGCTCGGGGTTCATTTCACCCAGCCCCTTGAAGCGCTGGATCTGGCGACCTTTCTTGGCCTCGTCCAGCAGCCACGCATGCGCTTGCGCAAAACTGGCCACGGGTTGCGTGCGGTTGCCGCGCACGATCTGCGCGCCGTCGCGAACCAGTCCGTGCAAAGCGGACGCGGCTTCGCGCAGGCCGCGCAACTCGCCGTGCTCGAACACCGACAACGGCAACACCTGCGTCAGTTCCTCGCCCATGTGCGTCCGCGTGACCAGCAATGCCGCCGGGCGCGCGTCGGTGGCCGTCTGCAACAGCAGTCGATAGCGCGGCTTGCCCAGGCCACTGCGGTTGAGGCGTGCCTGCAGCGCATCGAGTTCGACGCGTTCGTCGGTGGCACTGGCGAACGAGCCGATGTCCAGCGGAGTGAAGTCGATCAGCGCTTCGAGTACCGCGGGCTCATAGCGATGCGCATTGCGCGCGATGGTGTCGCGCGCGCCGGCGAACACGAGCAGCAGTTTCTCCAGCGCTTCGCCGGTGATAGGTGGCTCGCCGTCCGCTGGAATGAGCGCCGCGCCTTCGACCGCGTTGCCGGCCAGATAGACGTCCAGCGCGGCATCGTCCTTCAGGTACAACTCGGTCTTGCCCTGCTTGATCTTGTACAGCGGCGGCAGGCCGATGTAGATGTGGCCGCGCTCGATCAGCTCCGGCATCTGCCGGTAGAAGAACGTCAGCAGCAGCGTGCGGATGTGCGAGCCGTCGACGTCGGCATCGGTCATCAGGATGATGCGGTGGTAGCGCAGCTTGTCCGGGTTGTATTCGTCCTTGCCGATGCCGGTGCCCAGCGCGGTGATCAGCGTGCCGACTTCCGCGCTGGCGAGCATGCGGTCGAAGCGCGCGCGCTCGACGTTGAGGATCTTGCCCTTGAGCGGCAGGATCGCCTGGGTCTTGCGGTTGCGGCCCTGCTTGGCCGAACCGCCGGCCGAATCGCCCTCGACGATGAACAGTTCCGACAGCGCGGGATCCTTCTCCTGGCAGTCGGCCAACTTGCCGGGCAGGCCGGCGATATCCAGCGCACCCTTGCGACGGGTCAGGTCGCGGGCCTTGCGCGCGGCCTCGCGGGCGCGGGCGGCGTCGACGATCTTGCCGGCGATGGCGCGAGCCTCATTAGGGTGTTCCTGCAGGAACTCCTCCAAACGTGCACCGAAGGTGCTCTCAACGACCGGCCTGACGTCGGAACTGACCAGTTTCTCCTTGGTCTGCGAGGAAAAACTCGGATCCGGCACCTTGACCGACAGCACCGCGATCATGCCTTCGCGCATGTCGTCGCCCGAGAGCGAAACCTTGGCCTGTTTGGCGATCCCGTTCTGCTCGATGTAGTTGCTCAGCGTTCGCGTCAACGCGGCGCGGAAGCCGATCAGGTGGGTGCCGCCATCCTTCTGCGGGATGTTGTTGGTGAAGCAGAACATCGTTTCCTGGTAGGCGTCGGTCCACTGCAGGGCGACGTCGACGGTGATGCCGTTCATTTCGCCGGTCACCGAGATCACGTTCGGATGCAGCGGTGTCTTCAGCTGCGCCAGGTACTCGACGAACGAGGCGATGCCGCCCTCGAACTGGAAGACGTCGCGCCGGCCTTCCTGGCCATCGTTGTGGTCGCGCTCGTCGGACAGGGTGATGCGCACGCCGGAGTTGAGGAACGACAACTCGCGCAGGCGTTTGGCCAGGATGTCGTAATGGAATTCGACGTCGGTGAAGATCGATGCGGCGGGTTTGAAGCGCAGCAGCGTGCCGCGGCGGTCGGATGCTTCCAGCGTCTTGAGCGGATACAGCGGCTCGCCGAGCGCGTATTCCTGGCGGTAGTGGAAACCGTCGCGCCAGATGGCGAGCCACAGGTGTTCGGACAGCGCGTTTACCACCGAGACGCCGACGCCGTGCAGGCCGCCGGAAACCTTGTAGCTGTTGTCGTCGAACTTACCGCCGGCATGCAGCACGGTCATGATGACCTCGGCCGCCGAAACGCCCTCTTCCTGATGGATGTCGACAGGGATGCCACGGCCGTTGTCGCGCACCGAAACCGAGCTGTCGGCGTGAATTTTC
>JAQGOI010000208.1 GCA_028293685.1 Lysobacteraceae bacterium
AGTCGGCCTGCCGTACGTCGTAACGCTGCTGCGTGTTGGCCGGCGCGGTAGCGATGTGCGAAGGAGCGTTGACCATGGCAGGCAGGCAATGGAGACGGTGCGGCAGTCTAGCAGTCGGCGGCTCTCCCAGCCCTCGCTGCGCGAGGGCGTTCGCGGTCGCGCGCGACGCTTCAACGCAGGTCACAAGCGCGGTCGCTCAGCCACTGCGCCGACGGAAGAGCACCGACGAGACGGCCAGCATCACCGCCGAGGGCACCAGGTACGCGATCCGGTAGTCGAACTTGTAAATTCCCGCGAGCTTGACGAACTGCGTCTGCAGCAACCAGAAGCCCAGCGCAAAGACAATCCCCATGAACAGGCGTTTGCCCATGCCGCCGCTGCGCAGGCTGCCGAACGCGAACGGCATCGCCGCCAGGCACAGCGCGAGCACGTTCAGCGGGTAGAACCAGCGGCCCCAGTAATTTTCCTCGAACTCGCTGGCGTCCAGGCCGTTGCGCTGGCGGTAACGGATGCCGCTGCGCAATGCCGTGGCCCGCAGGTAGGCCGGCTGGGTGACGCTGGCGGCCAACGCGGTGTCATCGAGTTGCGAGCGCCAGCGTTCTTCCATGACATCGGTCTGTGTCACCGATCGGGCGTCGAAATACGTGCGCTTGACGTCATGCATCAGCCAGCCGCCCGGACGGTGTTCGGCGCTGACCGCGCGGGCGATGGACTCCAGCCTGCCGACATCGTCGAATTCGTACAGCCGCACGTCGCGCAGTTCCAGCCAGTGCGCATTGCCGTTGTTGCGTTCCTGGCCGGTCTGCGCGTTGAGGAAGGTATTGCCCTCGCGCGCCCAGAGACCCGAGTACTGCGCGACGATCACGTCCCTGGACTTGGCCGATACCTTGAGGTCATCGGCGCGGCGTATGCCCCACGGCGACAGCGTTTCGCCATTGACCACCATCAGCAGCGTCAGCACCGACAAGGCGAGCGCGACCGCCAGTCCCAGGCGTCGCCGCGAGAGTCCCAATGCACGCAGCGCCGTCAGCTCCGAGCTGGCGGCAAGCTGGCCAAGTCCCATCAGCGTGCCGATGACCGCGGCGGTCGGAAACAGTGTGTACAACCGGCGCGGCACCGAGAAGGCAATGCCGATCAACGCCGTGCCGAACGTGTAGTCGCCCTTGCCGACGTCGCTGATCTCGGAAACGACCGCGAGCACGACGTCGAGGCCGACAAGGACCGCCCAGCTCGCCAGCACAGTCGTCAGCAGGACGCGGCCGATGTAGATGTCGTGCAGTTTCGGAAACGGGCTCATCGATCCCTGGCCTTGTCCGTTCCAGCGTCGACCGAAGCGGACGCGTTCAAGCCGGGCTTGCACCGGCGCATCACGGCGCGCGGCATGCGACCGTCGCGCAGGTACAACCACCCGGCAAGCGCCAGCAGCGGCAGCAGCAGCCACCATAATCCAAGGGCCATCGGCAGCTTGCCACTGCCCAGCCAATCGGTGCCCAGCACCATCAGGTTGGTGCCGATGAGATAAGCGAGAAACCCGATCAGGATGCGACCGTAGCGTGCCTGGCGCGGAGAACTGCGGGCCAGCGGCACCGCGAGCAGGGCGAACGCCAGCGCCAGCAGGGGTGGCGCTGCGCGATAGTGCAGCTGTGCGGTGGCCTCGCGGCGTGGATCGGCGAAGAGCTCACGCAGCGTCATGGTCTGCGGATCCTCACCGTCGCGCCGCTCCTGCGTTGCCGGCATGCGCATCGCGTTGCTGGCGTAGCGCATCAGCCGGTAGTCGCGTCCTTCGTCCTCCGGGCCCTCGACGCGAAACCCATCCTCGAGCGTCAGGTACCGATCGCTGCGCCCGGCGAACGACAGCGCTCCGCTGCGCGCGGTGGTCACGTCGATCCTGCCGCGATCCTGCTTGTAGACGAAGACCCGCGTCAGGTGCCTGCCGTCGTTGGACATCGAGCCGACATAGACGACGCCGCCGCCACCGGGCAATTCGGTGAAACGACCAGGTTCGAGCCCCGCCACCAGCAGGCTGCGGCTCCCGGCGATGATCATGTCCTGCGACGTTCGCTTGGCCCATGGCCCAAACCACAGCGAGCACAAGGCGATCAGGACGACGACCGGCAGCACAAGCATGAAGAATGCCGGCAGCATCCGCCGCGGGCCAATACCGATCGACGTCAGCACCGGCATCTCGGCGTCGCGGTACAGCCGGCCCACCCCCAGCAGCAGGCCCAGCATCAGCCCAAGTGGCAACACCAGCGGCTGATAGCGGATGAGCTGAAGCCCCAGCTGCGCCAGCATCATCGCCGCAGGCACGCGGCCGCGGGCGACATCGCCAAGCACGTCGGCAAAAACGCCGCCCAGGCTGACCATCAGCAACACGATCACGGCCGCGATGGTCGCCTGCCCGAATTCTCGCAACAGATAGCGGTCAAGCTGGGGCATCGGGTCTCGCTGTCAGGCGGCGGATGGGTTTGGCAACGGGCGGGCTTGCTTTAGACTGGCTTGGCTTGATCGGTCGCCCGGGACATGTCGGGTGGCGAACTCGCTTCCCGATCAGCCATCCCGTCACCGCTGCTCAAGTGGATGCGGCCTTCGCCCGCTCATCGCGAGCGCGTCGAGGGATTGTACGGAAGTCCACGCCCACACCTTGGAATCTGCTCGATGTCCCTCGAATTCACCCTGAATCCGTCCACCGCTGTCGACGCCGCTGTCGACTGCATCGTGGTAGGCGCCTTCACCGACGGCGCGTCGTCGGGCACTTTGCTGACACCCGCGGCGCAAGCGATCGACGGCCAGTCCGGCGGCAAGATCACGGCGCTTGTCGGTCGCGGTGACATCAACGGCAAGACCGGTACCGCCAACTGGCTGCACGACCTGCCCGGCCTGAAATCACCACGCGTGCTGGTGATCGGCCTGGGCGAGCGAGCGAAGTTCGGCGTACCGCAATACATCAAGGCCGTGGGTGACGCCGCGCGCGCCCTGCGCACGGGACCGGCCAGATCCGCCCTGCTGACACTGTCCGAACTCGACGTTCCAGGCCGCGACATGGCCTGGAACATCCGCCAGGCCGCCGTCGCGACCGCCCATGCCTGCTATCGCTACACCGCGACCCTGGGGGCCAAGAGCAAGAAGCGCGATGAGACCGGGCTCGCTTCCCTGGCGATCGCCGGCGACGACGATGCCGCACTCGCCCAGGGGCGCGCGATTGCCGCGGGCGTCGACTTCACCCGCGAACTCGGCAACCTGCCGCCCAACATCTGCAATCCAGCCTATCTCGCAGTACAGGCACAGAGCCTCTTCGGCAAATTCGGCAACGTGTCGTGCGACGTCCTTGTTCGCGAACAGATGGCCGCGTTGGGGATGGGCTCGC
>JAQGOI010000213.1 GCA_028293685.1 Lysobacteraceae bacterium
GCCGCGCGCGGGTATTTTTACGAACGGTTCAAAGACAAGGCAGCAGCACTGAACTGGCTCGAATGAGCGATCCGCATCGGCCACGCGATCTCATTCGGTCCACGACCAGCGGGGTCGCCGGGAAATGGCAGACCCTGCAATCACTGCTGGCGGCATAGCGGCCAACCGCTCGTAGCCGTACCCAGCGAATGGGTTGGTTAGTGTCAGAATCCTGTCTCCACGTCTGGCGCGCAGGATCGATAATTGTGCTCGACACGATGTAGTCGGAGAGAAGCTCGATGACCACGGTCTCGCCCGGCCCTTGCGATCGGGGCATTGCCGGCGCTGCGAAGTCTGTCGCAACGTCCCACCCTGTCGCGACGCTGGCGGCAACGATGCTCGGATCGAGCGTTGCATTCATCGATGGATCGGTGGTGAATGTCGCGCTGCCCACGATCCAGCAAGGATTGGACGCGCCCGACCGGATGCTCCCATGGGTCATCAACGCCTATCTGCTGCCGCTCGGCGCGCTGATCCTGCTGGGCGGCGGGAGTGGGGATGGGTTTGGGCGAAGGCGCCTGTTTCTGGTCGGCCTTGCGATTTTTACGATTGCGACAATCGGTTGCGCTGCCGCGCCAGGTTTGGCCTGGCTGTTGGCGGGGCGGGCCTTGCAGGGAATCGGGGCGGCACTGCTCCTGCCGAACAGTCTGGCGCTGCTGGGCGGGGCCTTCGAAGGGGAAGCGCGTGGACAGGCCATCGGGACGTGGGCGGCGGCGGGCGCGATGGCGGGCGCGCTGGGTCCGTTGATCGGAGGTTGGTTGACCGACGCTGTCGGATGGCGCTCGATCTTTCTGCTCAATCTGCCCATTGCGGCTGGCGCCGGATACCTGGCTTACGCCTACGTGCAGGAAAGCGAAGTCAGCAGCCGATCGTCATTGGACTGGATCGGCGCGAGCGTCGCCACGGTCGGATTGTTTGCCCTGACCTGGGCTTTGACGATGATCTCGGCCGCCAATTCCAATGCGGGCGTGCAATGGTTGGTGGGGATCGCTGGTGTCGCTCTTCTCGCCGTCTTTGTCGTGATCGAGGCAAGGCGTCGCGAACACGCGATCATGCCGCTCACGTTGTTCTCGAACAGAAGTTTTTCCGGGCTGACGCTCCTGACCTTGTTCCTGTATGCCAGCTTCGGCGGGCTCACGGTGCTGCTGCCTTTCTTCATGATTCGCATCGGCGGATATTCCGCGACGGCGGCAGGCGCAGCCATGCTGCCGCTCCCGATCATGATCGGCCTGGGATCGCGGGTCATGGGGCGTTTGGCGGGTCGCCATGGCGGTCGCTGGCCGCTGACGATCGGCGCGCTGGTCGTCGCACTGGGCTTCCTTTTATACCTGCGCGTTGGCACGACGGTGGATTACTGGCGTGACATCTTGCCGCCCACCCTTGTCGTGGCTTTGGGAATGGGGATGAGTGTCGCGCCATTGACCACGTCAGTGATGTCGTCGGTCGATGACGTCCACGTCGGCACGGCATCCGGGTTCAACAGTGCGGTGGCGCGGGTGGCAGGGTTGATCGCAGTGGCGATGCTTGGATATGTCTTCGCTCGACAAGGCTTGCCTCAAGCCTTCGTCGCGGGATTTCGCAGCGCTGTCCTGGTGGGCGCCGGATTGGCCATCGGCGCAGCGGCATCCGCATTTTTTCTGATTCGTGCGCCAAATACCCTGCCATCGGCGGAGCGATCAAAAGTGCGCGAGTCCTGAAGTCAGGAGGCTCGCGCACGCGCATGCGACGGAACCAATCGACGCTCTGCAGCTGGCCACACGTTCGCTGGCCGGCGCTCGCGTGGGCCTACATCCTCGCCTTGGCCGTGTCGAAAATCTTCCGCGCCTTCGCCGGTGCATCGTCAACGCCGGAGAACGTGATCGTGACCAAGTCCTGCCCGCTGCGGATCATCAACGCGGTGCCGGCCTGTACCGCCTGGTCACCGATGCCCTGATAGGGATCCGCGATACCGGGTGCGGCGCGCCCCATCGCGCCCATGGCGGCCATGGCCGTCTCGCCTTCGCCCCACTCCACCGAAAACTCGACGTAGGGACTGGGCGCATTTGCGGGCTTGTAGATGCACTCGGTTTTGCCCGAGGATTTGTGCGTCGACTCGGCGCCGTCGACCGTGCTGCCGAGAATCGCGGACATTTCCGCGGGCGTGACCAGGTCGCACGCCTTGGCTGATTCGCGATCCGCGGCCGCCGCGACCCTTGCCGCTATGGATGCGGACGATGGTGCATCGGTTGCGGCCGGTGACGCGTCTGCGGCGTGGGTGGAGTCAGCAGTCTTCGAACAGCCAGCAAGTAACGCAAGTGTCAGCGTTGGCAGCAGCAATGCGAGGCAGGTGCGGGACGGAACCATGATGACACTCCTGGATGATCCAGCGCGATGATGAAGGGATGACCTGCAGGTGATCACGGTGCGACTGGGGTCGTCGAATCCACAACGTCCACGGTGTCGGTCCACCGATTGTTGTCCGGATACGTTTCAGCCCTCGCATACTTTGGATTGATGGCGCAGGTGACCGGCGTCTGGCCGGATGCACCGGGAGTCCAGGTGACCTGCGCATCGTGTTGGCCGGCTTCGGCGCTGCCCTGGAATTCCAGCGTCTGCGGCGCGGCGCCGCCTATCGTGACCTCACCCTGCCATGGTTCCATGTGAGTGAATGCGTTGCTGGAGCGCGTTACCGAATACATGCAGCGGATCGACACCGGCACGCCTACGCGCAACACGGTGCCGATCTGGTCACCCTGCGCATAGGTCATTCGCCCGATCACCAGATCGTCCGGTGCCCGTACCGGCGCAACATCCGCGGTGGGCGCAGCAACAACCATGCCCGCGGCTCGAACCGCGTTGCTTCCGACGCCATTGTTGATCGCAACGGCGCGCGTCGTTGTCCAACGGCTGGCCTTCCCGGGCGCCGTCACCCTGCCCAGCGCAATCGGAGGCTTGTCGCTGCCGGATGAGGCGTCCGGCGGAGGTGTCGTCGTAGCGACCGCCGCGCCACTTGGCGTTGCCGCGCACGTGAGCGTGCGATCGCTGTACCAGCTTGCCTTCGTGTCCGGATGCTGGCGATCGTAGGTGACGCCTTCGATCCTGCCCTGCGGGTTGATGGTGCCGGTGTAGACGCCGATGGTGCCGTTGTCCCAGTAGGCATTGACCTTGAACGCATCGCCATCGACCGTACCGTCGACCGAACCATTGACGGTGTAGTAATCGTCGCCGCAGGCCACCAGCACGCACTGGCTCTTGTGAACGTACGTGTAGCTGGCCGTTCCCTGCAGGCCCGTAGTCGTCTGTTGCAGCGTGAATTGTGGCGATGTGTCGTTGGCCTGCACTGCACGCCACTGCCCGCTGACATCCCAGCGGTCGCAAGCGGCATGCGCGACAAGGGGCGAGAAACCGAGCAGCCACATGCAGCAAACGGCGCTTCGAGCGCGCGAGGTGAACGTGGGATTGGGATGCGTCATGCGTTCTCCCGACCGTAAGCGGTTTTGAATCCAACGCTGGATCGCCGACAGGTCGGCCAGCAGCCGAAGTGAAGACGTGTCCGGTTATCGCGCCTGGCTGCGTTGGCAAACTATCGCCCGGAAATCCGGGCGGCACAACACCAGGGGGGCAGTCATGGGATTTCTCGCGACAGGCAAACAGTCACCCGGCAAATGCTGGTCACGCTTTGGCCCCGGGCTGCTCACCGCCGTTCTCATGTTTGCCTGGTCCGCTCCCTCGCTCGCGGTTGCCACGGCCAGTGGAACCATCGTTGGCATGGCGCAAAGCGGAGCGTTGCTTGCGTATGTTCCCGATGCCGGCGCATGCACGCGGTTGTTCCGGCAGTGGCGCCGCGGCTACGACGATGACGCCAAGATGGACGTCTGCACGGACCTCATGGGCATCAACCAATATTGCGCCGCTCATGACTCCTTCGTAGCCGTCGGCTATGACCGCGACCAGACCTATCGCTACCTCGTATGCGCACCCTTCTCGCATCCGGACTCGATCGGCGAGCAGTTCGTGCATCTGGCGACCGGCATTGCCGAAGGTGTGGCCGACGCTTTCGTCGCGGCCGCGCCGTTTGTTGGTGAGGCCATTTCTGGCGCTGCCTGCGTCTATGGCCAGATCTACGCCTGCGCCGTACTCGCGCTGGAGATTTCCGGTGATGCAGGCGTGCCGATCGCCGGCGTGACCGGTGAGGCCATCGGCATTGCCGCAGACGTGTCCAAATGCACCGATGGCGATCTGGTCTCCTGCGCCAAGATCGGCGCCCGCGGTGCGAAAGTCGCCGGGCTGACGATACCCGGCAAGGATGCGGCGCAGGTCGCTGGCGACGCCCAGTTATGCGACGACGGTGATTTCGCGGCCTGCATGCGCTTGGGCAAAGCGGCTTCGGATGCCGGCGGGGTGCCGGCGGGATTGGGCAGGGGCAGTTTCGTCGACGCGCAGGATTGCCTGGCCGGCAACAACCAGGCGTGCACCGTGCTGGGCAAGGAGGCGGCGGCCGCGCAGGCGCCGATGGGCGGTGTGCCTGACGGCGCCGGAGCCCTGCAGTCCTGCAGTAGCGGCAACAGCGCGGATTGCACCCGCTTGGGCAAATCGCTGGCGGCGCTGTCCGGGCCTGCCAAGGGCGTCGCACTCGGCCGGGTGTACTCCAGCACGCCGGCCGCTCCGCCCAGGCGAATGGGCAACGAGCCGATGATCTGCGCTCGTGCCCGCGACGCGCGTGCAAGGAATTCGCCGGTGGCACCCGAGCTCGCCACCCAGTGCAATGCAGCAGGCGGCGATTTCATGCAACGCACCGTGGTCCACGATGCCCCCGCGACCAGTACGCGGCCGCAACAGTCGATCCGCTCGAAGATGACGCCGCTTGCCGACCCGCCTATCTGCGTCCGCGCCCGCGATGCACGTGCGCGCAACTCTCCCGTCACGCCTGCGCTGGAAGCACAATGCCGCGCCGCAGGAGGAACGCCATAGCGGGCGTGGCCTGCGTGCCGCATGGACGCCTCGCTACGCGGAAGATTTACGCTGAGAGAGGGCCGCGCCGGACGGTGTCATCGCCAACGAGTCCGAACCCTTTTTTCTTCCACGTTTTGTGGAAAGGGTAGGTTCTGGTCGCTTCAGCATCCTTCGTCGATTGATCGGCGGACGCGTTCAATCCAGGTTCGAGACCATGTCGGAAATGCCACCGCCTCCCGTACTCATTACAGTGACCCGGTAGGAAAAGGTCTTTTCCGAGCAGGCCTTGATGGTCCACTTCTCTTCAGAATATTCCTGGGTTTTTTCAATGACCTCGGAGCCTACCGCCTTGCTGAAACGACAGCCGGGATTTTGCCTGTCGTGCCATGCCGAAACGTCCTTTACAACGCCAGCGACCTGGTTGTTCGGAACCGCCGATCTGGAAAAATCCTGTGCGCGAACTGGAATCAACCAGACGGCGGCGACAACGGCTAACAGGAAGTGCGGCTTCATTGGCGAGCCCCCTAACTGCTGATCAACGTTACTCAGTTCGGCTTATACGCCCTCCCGGCCATTATTTCCGGGTCGGCGGCTACAGCCATGACGTCCATCAACAAAGGGCGGGCTGAGGCGAGCTGGTTTGTCCATGACGCGCATCCCGGCGCGCGTTGCTGGTGTCGCGTGTCGAAGAGATCAACGCCAGGCGTGGTTCCAGGCGAGCCTTGCGGCGCTCAACCCCGTGGGTGATTGGCCTTGGCTTTCCGGCCTCGTGGCAGCGGGCTGTCGATGTTCAGCCCGGTCTCGAGCCATCGAATCGCCGACGCTTCACTTGTAAAGCGCTCGTAGAAGTAGCCTTTGGCCGCTGCTATCCCTTCGACGGATGCCGGGTCTGGATCGCTGGATTTGCACAGATAGGCGATGCGGCCGTTGAGCACTCTGTAGGTGCTGGCCACCTTGGATGCAAAACGATTGGTTTCATCGAGCGATGCCCTGACCGCGGTTCCCTGCGTCAAATCGATGAGGACCCGAATCGTAGCCGGGTGGTTGAAGGATCCGGCGACCTGATTCATCGCCTGTTCGCGATCTGCGATGGTTATGGCGCCCTCAAACCGGATGACGATGATGCCCGGTAGCGACA
>JAQGOI010000245.1 GCA_028293685.1 Lysobacteraceae bacterium
GCTCGTTGCCCAACTTTGTTGAACTTGGCGCCGGCGAGATTGGCGGAAAGACACTCCGCCCTGGCCTCTACAAGTGGTCAAAAGCGGTCCGTATCTCAAAGGATGTGACGCTCAAGGGCGGCCTGAATGATGTCTTTATCTTCCAGGTCGCGGGATCGTTGTCTCAGGCCAGTGCAACGAGGGTGACCCTGGTCGGTGGCGCACAAGCCAAGAACATTTTCTGGCAGGTCGCCAGCGGTGTGACTATTGGGACGACCGCTCACTTTGAGGGAATCGTAATTTCCAAAACCAACGTCGCTGTGAAAACTGGCGCATCGGTGCAAGGCAGATTACTGGCCCAGACTGCCGTTACCCTGCAAATGAACG
This sequence comes from Lysobacteraceae bacterium, assembly GCA_028293685.1. Taxonomy (GTDB): domain Bacteria; phylum Pseudomonadota; class Gammaproteobacteria; order Xanthomonadales; family Xanthomonadaceae; genus Cognatiluteimonas. The sequence continues at coordinate 367 of JAQGOI010000245.1, forward strand.
CTGTCACCCAGCCTGCCCCATAGGCCTTAAACAGCACTATCTCCGGCCAGGGAGGCATTGATTCCAAGCGGAGCCTACTGCGTCCGCTTGGTGCGCTAATGCCGCAGCCGCTGCTCGATTCCCACTTAGCCCCGGCTGCAATGGGCCCTGTTGTGACGCTCTTGGAATTGCAGGCAACAAAAAACCCGCCTTATCAGCGGGTTAGGTGTTGATTCATAGGGCCTTGGGACGCCTTGGAATCGTTACATGGTGCCCAAAGGGGGACTCGAACCCCCACGACCTAAGTCGCTACCACCTCAAGGTAGTGCGTCTACCAATTCCGCCATCTGGGCAAATCGTTTTTTGGCCTCCCGGCCATCGCACCCGCGTCCGTGCACGACGTTTGAAGCACTGGTTATCAACCGCCCGGTGCCGGCCGCGCGGGCGGTTGTGGCTGGCTGGTTGCTGGCGCCGCGCCTGCCGGCGGCTGCGCAGGAACACTTGGAATGCTGCCCGGGGAGACGGAGCCCGCCGGCGCTCCCGGCTGCTGTGTCGGAACGGCGGGAATCGAGCTACCGGAGTTGGGCGCCGGGACGGGCGTGGCAGGCATTTGAGCCATCACGCCAAGGTCCTGCTGGGCCGGAGTCGGTTGCGCCTTGTGGGTCGCATACCAGGCCATGAACAGGCTGATGACGAAAAAGCAGACGGCCAGCCACTTGGTGCTCTTGGACAGGAAGTTGGACGAACCGCGCGAGCCGAAGACCGTGGCCGAGGCGCCGCCGCCAAAGCCCGAACCCGCCTGAGCGCCGGCTCCCCGCTGCATCAGGATCAGCACGACCATGCCGATCGCCAGCAGCACGTAGATCACATTCAGGGTCAACAACAACATTGCTTGGTCTCTCTTGGGCCGCGCGTCTAAGGTGCCGCCGCAGCCGCGATGGCGAGGAAATCGGCGGCGACGAGGGACGCGCCTCCGATCAGACCGCCATCGACATCGGGCTGTGCGAACAGCGCGGCGGCGTTGCCGGGTTTGCAGCTGCCCCCGTAGAGGATCGGCAGCGAGCCGGCGATTTTAGCATCGCGTGCGGCGATTTCGCCACGGATGAAGGCATGGACCTCCTGGGCCTGCTCCGGGGACGCCGTCTGGCCGGTACCGATCGCCCAGACCGGTTCATAGGCGATCACCGCACCGGCAAGCGACTCGACGCCACCCAGTTCGAACAGCGGCTGCAACTGGCGCTCGATGGTGTATTCGGTGTGCCCGGCCGCGCGCTGATGCAGGGTTTCGCCCACGCACAGGATCGGGCGCAAACCGGCCTGCCGCGCCGCCATGAACTTGCGGGCAACGAGTTCGCAGGTCTCCTGGTGGAATTCGCGGCGTTCCGAGTGCCCGACGAGACCGTAGCGTGCGCCAACGTCGGCGAGCATCGTCGCGGAGACCTCGCCGGTGTAAGCACCCTGGATATTGGCGCTGACATCCTGGGCGCCAAAGGCGAGCATGGGATAACGGGCGACAAGCTCACCCAGATAGGGCAATGGTGGAAATATCACCATCTCGACACCGGCCGGGAGGGGTTTGGCGGTCAGCGCATCCAGCAAGCCGTGCGCGAACGCACGATCGCCATGCAGCTTCCAGTTACCGGCCACGATCGGGGTGCGTTGCGACGGTCTCATGAATGGACACCGGTGCCATCGAGGTCGCGCAGTCTACCAGTCGCGCAAGGGTTGCCCCGCTGAAAGCCGCGCGTCCGTGGACATGCGGAAAGCGTGTCGCGATTGCCCGTCCGGATGGGGCGACGTCGCCTGCCTGGCGGCCGTCGGGACGGGTCGGGGCATCGTATACAGTCGTCTTCCATGAGCCGCATGCCCTCGCCCGCCCGCCTGCCGATCCTGCCTTACCGCACGCCGACCGTGGGCAGGGACTACTGGGTCATCGACGATGTCCTGCCCGATCCGGACGCTGTGCGCAGCCGCTGTCTGGCGAGGAACGACTGGATCGAAGGCTATCCGCACAAGCCTGAAAGCTGGCCCGGGCTGCGCACCATTCCGGGCCTCGAGCCAGCCGAAATGGCGATCGTAGGAGCGCATGTCATCAAGGCAACCGGCGCCCGCAAACTGTGGGTGCAGGACGCTGCCGACGGCATGCGCCTGAACCACAACTGCGTGCAGGTCGTGGGCGTCGACGAGTGCGAACCGCGCCCGCATACCGACTCACGCGCGCTCTGCCGCTTCGCGGCCGTGCTCTATCTCAATCCCGGCGTTCCCGACACCTGCGGTACGAGCTTCTATCGCCAGCGTCTTGCCAACGGCCAGCGCGGTGGCAACCAGGTTTCATCGCCGCACTCGACGCTGGTCGAGGCATTGGGAACGCGATTCGTTTCGCCCGACGTGTTCGTCGAAGACGTCGCCGTCCCCCACCGCTACAACCGGCTGCTGCTGTACCGGGCCAACATGATCCACAGCGCGACCAGCTATTGGGGGCACACGCTCGAGGACAAGCGCATGGCGGCCGTGTTCTTCTGGATGGCCTGACCCGCCGC
>JAQGOI010000255.1 GCA_028293685.1 Lysobacteraceae bacterium
AGCCTGTCGCTCGCGGCTCTAGCGCAGCAGCCCGCGCCACAGTCGGCTGAACCACGCGACCTGCGTGCCGCCGACGCGCGGAACGATGCATCGGTCAGGCCGTTCTGCCTGCAGGAAACCGGGTCGCTGATCACCCGCGCGCACAACCAGCGCGTCAAATCGGACGCCGACAAACAATGCGCGCCGGTGTCGGGCCGCGTCTATTCGCGCCGCGACATCGAGCGCACCGGCGCCATGAACATGGCCGACGCGCTGCGCATGCTGGATCCTTCGATCCACTGATCGCCGCGGCCAGGCACATAACGAAACGCCCGGCATGCCGGGCGTTGTCGTATGAGGCCGAATGGATTCGTCCAAGCTGGCCTTTCAGTGCCCATGCCGCGGCTTGCGGAATTTGTACGCGAACTGATCGGTGTGCCCCCGGATCGATTTGTCGAACACCTTGACCTTGTGGTCGTCCGCCGGATTGCGCAGCACGTCGGTCTTGCCGACGTACTCGAAGCCCGCCGCTTCCACCTGCTGCTTCACGATCGCCGGATCGATGCGATGCAGCGTATCGGTGTCGCGCAGTCCCGATCCCGCTTCGGCGACATGGTCGACAACGAAGTACGTGCCGCCGGGTTTGAGCGCGGCGAACACCGCCTTGTTGAGCAGCGCGGGATCCGTCGGGCCCATGAACTTGTCGGGATAGTCGTGGTAATTCTGCGACGTGAACACCACGTCCACCGGCGCCGGCGCGGTGAGAGCAGCGGCCGGCTGGATCAGTACCTCGATGTTGCCGTAGCCCGGCTGCGTGGCGAGCTTGCGCATCACGTCCGAATCCGGATGCGACTCTTCGTCGTACGGCGTCGGCCACACGGCGTAGACATGGCCCTTTTCACCGACCACCTTGCTGAAGACGCGCGTGAAATAACCGCTGCCCGGAATCAGCTCCAGCACGTTGTCGCCGGGCTTGGCTTCGGAGAAGGCAACCAGTTCGGCGACCTTGCGCCGCGCATCGTTTTTAACGTCATCGCCACGCGACGGGTCGGCGACGGCCTTGCTGACGTAGCCAGGGATTTTCGTGTGCGCCGTCGGGGAGGCGAGGGCCATGCCGGTGAACAGGCTGGCGGTGGCGAGGGACAGCATCCATTTCATGTCGACGCTCCTGGTTGAGGGGCCACGCTGGCAAGGCAGCGTGGCCTGGCGTTCTTTGTGTCTTACTGCCTGCGTCAGTGCGCGGCCTTCGGCTTGCGGAACTTGTAGGCGAACTGATCGGTGTGGCCACGGATCGCCGGGTCGAACACGATGAGCTTGTGGTCGTCGGCCGCATTACGCAGCACGTTGCTTTCACCGACGTATTCGAAGCCCGCCGCCAGCACCTGTTGCTTGACGATCGCCGGGTCGATGCGATGCAGCGTGTCGGTATCGCGCATGCCCGAACCAGCTTCGGCGACATGATCGATCACGATGAACGTACCGCCCGGCTTCAGGGCCGCGAACACCACCTTGTCGAGGACCGCCGGATCGGTCGGGCCCATCAGCGGTGTCGCGTAGTCGTGGTAGTTCTGCGAGGTGAATGCAACATCCACCGGCGCAGTCACGCTAAGGGCGGCCGCGGGCTGGAGGAGGACGTCGATGTTGGGGTAGTCCTGCTTGAGCGCCTGCATCTTGGCGACGTCGGGGTATTTCTTTTCCAGCTCCGACGGTACCGCGAGTTCGACATGGCCCTTTGGCCCGACGACCTTGCTGAAGACGCGTGTGAAATAACCGCCGCCGGGAACCAGCTCGAGCACACTGTCGCCAGGCTTCACGCCCGAGAACGTGACCAGTTCGGCGCCGTGGCGTCGCGCGTCGATCTTCGCGTCCTCGGCGCGGCCGGGATCCGCGATCGCCGTGGCGACGTAACCGGGAATGCCTTTCGCGTGCGGCGGATGTGCAAGCGCAGCAGAGACGACCAGGCCGGCAACCGCCAGGCTGGTGACGGAGGTGGCAATCCACTTCATGGCGCACTCCTTGGGGGACCGGGGAGGTGACGCTAGCAAGCGCAGGGGTGCGTCGCCACTGCCTGAGGTCACCACTCGACCGAGCTTTTGTAGGAGCGGCTTCAGCCGCGCCCCGCACGTCCACGCGCCCCGGTCGCGGCTGAAGCCGCTCCTACAGGGAGCCGATAGCCGCGCCCGCTGGACCCGAGTCCCAAACCACCCGATGCGATAATCCATTCATCACGCGACCAGGCCCACCCATGTCCAACCGCAACGATCCGTCCCGTCACATCCGCGCCCCGCGCGGCACCACGCTCACCTGCAAATCCTGGCTGACCGAGGCACCCTACCGGATGCTGCAGAACAACCTGGATCCCGAAGTCGCCGAAAACCCGGCCGAGCTTGTCGTCTACGGCGGTATCGGCCGCGCCGCGCGCAACTGGGAATGCTACGACGCGATCCTCGAATCGCTGAAGACGCTCAACGACGACGAGACATTGCTGATCCAGTCCGGCAAGCCGGTCGGCATCTTTCCCACGCACGTCGACGCGCCGCGTGTGCTGCTCGCCAACTCCAACCTCGTCCCGCACTGGGCGACGTGGGAGCACTTCAACGAGCTGGATAGAAAGGGTTTGATGATGTACGGCCAGATGACGGCCGGATCGTGGATCTACATCGGTACGCAGGGCATTCTGCAGGGTACGTACGAGACGTTCTCGGCGGTTGCGGCGAAGCGGTTCTCTGGTTCCCTCGCCGGCACGATCACGCTCACGGGGGGCCTCG
>JAQGOI010000291.1 GCA_028293685.1 Lysobacteraceae bacterium
TGTCGGCCAGGCGCGCAGCGGCGCGGCCCGTCGGCGCCGCCAATGCGATGCGCGGCGGCGGCTCGCCCGCCAGCTGCGCGCGCGCAACGAGCAGTAGCAGCACGCGCGCCACGGTCGTGGTCTTGCCGGTACCGGGGCCGCCGGTGACGAGCAGCAGGGAGCGAACCAGCGCCAGTGCCGCCGCTTGCGCCTGAACATCGCCGGAGCGTGCGTCGGGAAACAAGGACGCGAACAACGGCGCAACTGTTTCGAGATCGGCGCGTGGCGGCGCGTGCGATGCGATGCGCCGCAGGTTGGCAGCCAGGCGAAATTCGTATTCGCGATAGCGTCGCAGGTACAGGCGGCCGTCTTCGAGCACCAGCGGCACCGCGGCGTCGGCGCTCTCGTCCAGATCCGGGCAGCACACCCAGCGCGATGCGCGCAGGCGCGCCTCCAGCGCCTCCATATCGACCGGCAGCAGGTCACCCTCCGTCAACCGCGACTGGCGCAGATCGAACGCCGCATCGCCGCAGGCCACCGCGAACGCCGCATGCGTGGCGGCATCGAGCACCAGCGGATCGGTGGTGGGATCGAGCCGGCGCAACGTCTCGGCGAAGGCCCGGTCGATGCGACGCGGGCTGTTGTCGCTCGATGACGATCGTTTCGCTGTCATGGCGTCTCTTCCTGCGGCGCCAGCAATGCGTCGACGCCTTCGACCAGGACGCGATCGAAATCCAGCACGGCGACGCCGCGCCCGGGTTCGGCCACATCCAGGCCGCGGCAGAAGAGATAGCGCGCGCCGCCAAAATCGCGCGCGTAGTCGTAGTGCTTACCGCGACGCACGCGCAGCCAGCGATGCAGGGCGACGACGTAGAGCAGCGCCTGCAGGTCGTACTCGCTGGCGGCCATCGTCTGTTGCAGTGTCGCGGGATCGTAGTCCGGCAGGCGATTGGATTTGTAGTCGACCACGTACAGGCGGCCGTCCAGCTGGCAGGTGAGATCGATCTTGCCGTTCATCAATCCGGACAGGCGCGGCCAGGCGCCGAAGTCGCGGCGCTCGCGCACGAGCCCATGCGCGTGCAGCAAGGCCAGCAGCGCCTGTGTGTCGGCATCGCGCAGGGTGAAATGGAATTCCAGTTCAGCGATGCGTGCCGGTGCCGGCACATCGCACAGGCGCACGCCGGCTCGCCCGGCAACGACCGGCAACGCCGCGTTGAGCGTGCGCGCGATCAGCGGCGCCAGTTCGCGCACCCCGTCGGCGAGCACGGCGCGCGGATACTCCTGGCGATGCAATGCATCGAGCAGCCACGTCGATTCGCCATCGGGCACGCACTGGCCATCGGCGTCGCGCCAGCGCGCGAAAGCGACATGTTCGAGCGCGTCGTGCAGGGCGTTGCCGAAACGCGTACCGCCAAAACGCGCTCCCTCGCGCATGCCGAAACTGGCCAGCGGGCGCTCGTCGTCGGCCGGCCGCTCATCGCCGGGCGGTGCGCGCAACGCCGACTGCTGCTTGTGCAACTGGCTGAAGCTATGGATCCACCAGTCGCGACGCAACGTGCGCTGTGGCACTCGCGCTGAGGGGACGACCGCTGGCGCCACCGGCGACAGGCGCACGACGTCATCGCCGGGCATGCCGTCGCGGACCTGCAGCAAGCTGTCCATCTCCGCCCGCATGTTCGCGTCAGGCGTCGCCGCGCCCAGCAAGCGGAACAGCGCGGTGTTGGTGTTGCCGGCGAACGCTCCGCCGCACAACCAGAGTGCATCGCGGGCGCGCGTCAGCCCCACGTACAGCAGGCGCATGTCTTCGGCCTGTTCTTCCGTCTTGGCGTGGCTGACGGCATCGGGCCACGACCGCGTGTCGCCATGCGGCCACTGCGTCTTCCACTGCCGGACGCGTTCGCCCGCCTGGTGATAGCCGACCACCGTCGCCTTGCTGCCATTGCCGCGACCGATGCCGACGAACGGCAGGAACACCAGTGCAAACTCCAGCCCCTTGCTCGCATGCAGGGTCAGCACCTGCACGCGGCCGGCATCGGACTCCAGCCGCGGCTGTTGCGTTTCGTCGTCGCCATCGGCATTGGCGATCGCCAACCGCAACCAGTCCAGTTGTCCCTGCGGCCCCAGCCGTTGCGCGCGCGCCTCCTGCATCAGTTCGCCCAGCTGCAGCAGCGAGGTGAGTTCGCGCTCGCCATCGGCCAACGCCAGTAGGCGCCCAGCCTGCCGGGCGAGCACCTCGGCCAGCATCGGTTGCGGTCCGTGCTGCTCCCACCGCGCGCGCCAGCGGGCGAAATCGTCCTGCCAGCGCAGCAGCCGCACGCCATCATCCTCGAGCGCGGACAACCCGGCGGCCACCAGTCCGAACAGCGGCGACGCCAGTGCCGCGCGCAGCCGCCGGTCGTCTCCCGGCGAGGCGAGCGCGAGCAACAATGTCAGCAGCGACTGTGCCGACGGCGTCGCGAACAAACTGCCGCGGCCGGCGCTGACCGTGGGCACGCCGCGACGCGCCAGTTCCGCGCGCACCGCATCGCCTTCGTCGTGCGTGCGCACCAGCACGGCGCAATCGCGCGGCTGCAGCGGACGCAGCACGCCGTTCTCGATCCGTTGCGCGCGACCTTCGGCAGCCAGCTGCAGCCGATCGCGGACCGCATCGGCGCAAAGCTCCGCCGCGATGCGGATCGACTCCGGTTTGGTCCAGTCCTTCTCCTCGACGGCGCCGTCGGCCTTGACGACGCGTCGCGGCGATACGGCGTGGAAGGTCATCGCCGGCATCGGAATGTCATCGCACAGCAGGTGCGCATCGCAGCTGGCGTCGCGACCCGGCATCGCACGCGCGAACCGTATGCCGGCACCGAGTCCGTCATCCGGTACGCGCGCGAACACGGCGTTCACCGCCGCCAGCACGCAGGGCCGGGAACGGTAGTTGTGCAACAGCGGCGTCGCGGCGAGCGCCGAGGCCTTGGCGACCAGATAGGTTTCGATGTCGCCACCACGGAACCGGTAGATCGCCTGCTTGGGATCGCCGACGAGCAGCAGGCCACCGTCGCCAGCGCTCCTGTCTCCAAACAGGCGTTCGAAAATCGACCACTGGCGCGCGTCGGTGTCCTGGAACTCATCGACCAGCACCAGCGGAAACTGCGCGCGCAGTGCGGTGGCCAGACGCGGGCCGGTGTGCGCATCGACGCTGGCGTCATGCACCGCCGCGATCAGGTCGTCGTAATCGCGCACCCTCAGGGCGCGCTTGTCGGCGGCGTCGCGCATGCGCGCTAGGCTGCGCAGCGCGTGCAGCTGCTGCAGATCGCAGGCTTCCTGCCAGGGACCGATGGCGTCGCGTGCGGACAGCAGGTCGGCGATGGCTGCGCACAGTGGCGAATCGGGCGCGGACTGGCCCTTGTTGCAACCATCGTGCAAGGCCAGGCGAGTGTAGCGATCGAGCTTGTCGTGCCAATCCATGGGCGGCGTGTCTCGGGCCACCACGGAGCGCAGCCAGTTCCACAACGCGTCGAGGTGGTCGAGCTTGTACCTGCTGCCATTGAGCACCTTGCCGCGCATGGCATCGGCGAACAGTGTGTGCGCCTGAATGTCATGCGCGGCGAAACTGGTCTGGAACGCGCGCCATGCCGCGTCCAGGACGGGGCGCGGATCGGGCGGCAGGGTGGCCGGCGCTTCCGGCAGCAAGCGATCGGGCGACAGCAGCGTGCGCAGGCCCCCTGCCAGTGAGTCGAGGTCGCCGAACCAGCGCTGCAGGAAGTCCGCGCCCGCCGGGCTGTCCGCGCCTTGCCGCCACAACTCCACCGCCAGCGCGCTGCGTTGCGCGGCATTCGCCGGGACGATGTCGCTTGCCAGCAATGGCTGCCCGGCGTCCAGTGCGTGCTCTGCCAGCAGGCGCTGGCAGAAGCCATGGATGGTGGTGATGACGGCAAGATCCATGTCGCGCACGGCGCGCGCCAGGCGCAGTCGCAGCGCGGGCAACGATTCGCCGCTCGCATCGTGCAGCGCATCGCACAGAAAGCGTCGCAGCAGGGCGAGCTCGGACGGGTCCGCGGGATGGGTCGCCGCATCACCGTCGCGCCAGTGCGCCGCGAGTTCGGCCGCCGCATGCAGGCGCTTGCGCACGCGTTCGTGCAGCTCCTGCGTGGCGGCCACCGTGTAGGTCACCGCCAGGATCTGCGGCACGCGCAGGCGACCGACGATGACGGCGCGCGCGAACAGGCCCGCCAGCGCATAGGTCTTGCCCGTGCCGGCGCTGGCCTCGATCAGGCTGCGCGCATCGAGCGGCGTATCGAAGACGGTGGCGCTCATCGCAGCACGTCCAGCTCGAACGGCGCCTGTCCGGCGAGCGTCGCAAACAGCGCCTGAGTGGTCGCGGCGAACTGCTGTTGCGACCGGGCGTCGTCATTGAGGAACGGATCGCGCCCACGTAGCGCCACCCGCGTTGCGGCGCCTGCTTCGGGCGGGCCCGGATTCCAGCCGCCACCGGTCCAGCATTCGCACGCCGTTTTCAGCGCGGCCGCCGCGCCCTTGTCGCGCAGCACCTGCACGTAACGCCAACCGGCCTTCGGCAGGAACAGCAGCGGTGCGCGCAAGGCGGCGTCGCGCAAGGCCACGAGCGACACGATCATGTCGGTCGCGACGTCGCGCGCCAGCGGCGGCAATGCGGTCAGCTGCGGCGGTTCGTCCTTGCCGGGTGCCGCGAGCACCTGCAGCGTCAGCCCCGCGAGCGAGGCGCACAGGTGGTCCAGGCCATGACGCACGGCATGGCCGCCATGCATGCCGCCGCGGTTGAGCACGACGCGCAGCACGCCCGGTGCGTACACCTGGTCGACGACGTCGCGCAACACGTGCTTCCCACAACGTTCGGCGATCGGCACGTCCCGCACGGGGCCGCCAAACCCGGCCGCACAGGCCAGCGACGCGAACGGCGCGATGGACTCGAGCATGGCCGCGACGGTGGCACGGCCGTCGGCACCCGGCGCGACCATCGCACGAGCGAGCAGGTGCGCATGCAGGCCACGTGCGTCGGGCGCAGCACGCGCGTGCAGCCACGCCGCGAACACCGCGTGCCGCAATGCGTAATCGGCCAGTCCGTCGAGGGCGCCAAGCGGCTCGTGATCGAGCAGCGGCGGTTCGTCTTCCGGCAGCCGCAAACCAAGGCCATCCTGCAGGTAAACCGCATGCGGACGCATCAACAGGCGACGCAGCCGTGCCAGGCTGACCGTCTCGTCGTCGCCGCGCGCGGCAATGGGCAATTGCAATGCGGCAGGCGCGAACACCGGCGCCGATTCGGACCCCGGCGCTTCAGCGGCCGCGGGCCACCAGCGCGCATCGAAACTGAAGCGACGCGGATCGACGCTGGCGCCGGCAGCCAGGCGTTCGCCTTCGTGTGCGGCTCCGAACGCCGCGGGCGCGAACGGCTGCAGCGCATGCCGCACGACCAGCGCCTCGCGCACCGCGTCGGCGTCGCCCTGGTGATAA
>JAQGOI010000009.1 GCA_028293685.1 Lysobacteraceae bacterium
TCCACGCGCAAAGTCGGTACGTGGCAACACGCGGGCGAACAATGCGTTGTAGATGGGCGTCAGGAATGCCCGCACCATCCCCGTCAATGCCACCGCAGCGTAGATCAGGGCGGGGCCTTTCGATGGCATCCAGCCATTGGCGAGTCCCGTCAGTACGGAGGCAGTCAATGCGAGTCCACCGCATGCCGCCATGCCGAGCACGCGCCTGGGGAGGTGGTCGACGAGATATCCCGCAAACGGCGCAACGCAGAAATAGGGGATCACCTCGGCCAGCCCGACCAGCCCCAACGACAGCGGATCGTGTGTCAACTGGTAGACGTGCCAGCCGACCGTGACCGCAACGATCTGATAGGAAAGGATGGCGAGGATGCGGTAGGTCAGCAGCATCGTGAAACGACTGCTCCGCAGGGATCCCTGGATCGCGATGTCGTCGCTCAAGCGGCTCGCCGCGCTGCGTCGCTGATGAAATCAAGCACGGCCTGCAGGCCGTTGCTGCGGGTCGGCGAGAGATGCTTGGACAAGCCGACCGCATCGATATAGTCAGGCGCTGTCGCAAGGATTTCAGCTGGGGGCCTACCGGAATAGACACGCAGGGCCAGGAAAATCAGGCCCGACACGATCGATGAATCGCTGACCGCGGCGAAGTCGAGTTTCGAGGCATCGGCTGACGAAACAATCCAGACCACCGACTGGCAACCGTGCAGCCGGTTCTCCTCGGACTTCCAATGCTCGGGAAAAGGCGGCAGTTTTCGACCCAGGTCGATCAGATATTGATAGCGCTCCGACCAGTCGCTGAAGAACGCGAATTCCCCGGCGATCGCGCGCTGCGCATCGGCCGCGGTGGGTTCCATGGGAAACATGGCGGCGAACTCGCTCATGCCCGCTTCCATCGCACTCCACTGGGAGTGTCTTCGAGCAGGACTCCTTCGCTTGCAAGCTGATCGCGGATGGCGTCGGACCGCGTGAAGTCCCGCATCGTCTTGGCCATCGCACGTTCTTCGATCAGTGCCTGGATGCGTGCGTCGTCGTCGACAGTCGCGCCGCGACCAAACCAGGCTGCCGGATCCTGCTGCAGCAGGCCGACGGCCATGCCCGCACCGACCAGTTGCGCCTTGAGACGGCGTCTTTCAGCGTCGTTTTCAGCCTTGCGCGCGTCGCCGGCGATGCGGGAAATCTCCGCAAGCACCTGCGGCGTGTTGAGGTCGTCGTCCAGTGCGGACTCGATCGACGCCGGAATCAGCGGTACTGCTTCCACCTGCCGAAGCTCGCGCAAGGTTCCATACAGGCGGTCAAGCGTGCGTACCGATTGTTCGATCAGGCTGTCCGACCACTCCAACGGCTGCCGGTAATGCGCCGACAACAATGCGTACCGCAAGGCCTCCGGCGGATGCGCCTGCACGAGGTCATGAACCTTCTCGATGTTCCCCACCGATTTCGACATCTTGGCGCCGCCGAAATTGAGCATGCCGTTGTGCAGCCAGTGGCGCGCGAAGATACGGCCGCCATGCGCGCACTCGCTTTGTGCGATCTCGTTTTCGTGATGTGGAAACTGCAGGTCGATGCCGCCGGCATGGATGTCGATGGTCTCGCCAAGGTGCGCCGCGGCCATCGCCGAGCATTCGATATGCCAGCCAGGGCGACCACGGCCCCAGGGCGAATCCCAGCCCGGAAGGTCATCCGTCGATGGCTTCCAGAGGACGAAGTCGCCCGGGTCGCGCTTGTATGGGGCGACCTCGACCCGTGCGCCCGCCAACATGTCGTCTGGGTCACGTCGCGACAACTTGCCGTAATCCGGAAAGCTCGATACCGCGAACAGCACGTGCGCTTCGGCGGCATAGGCATGTCCGGTTTCGATCAGCCGCTCGATCATCGACACGATCTGCGCGATATGCGCCGTGGCCGCAGGTTCCAGGTCCGGAGTTGCAACGCCCAGCGCCGCCATGTCGTCGCGATAGGCGGCGGTGAAACGATCGGTGATGGTGGAAATGGGCGTGCCCAACTCCCTGGCTGCGGCGTTGATCTTGTCGTCGACGTCGGTGATGTTGCGCGCGTACCTGAGTCCTCCATGACGCCGCCGCAACACGTCCGCCAATACCCCGAACACGACCGGCCCACGGGCGTTTCCGATATGCACATAGTTGTAGACGGTGGGGCCGCAGAGATACATCGTCGGGCAGGACGCATCCAGCGGCACGAATGGTTCGAGTCGTCGCGTCAGGCTGTTGTAAAGATGCAGGCTCATTGCGGATCTTGCTGCCGAAGGAATCCCAGTCCCCGGTAATTCTACCGTTGCCAGTGTCCACGACAGCGCAGATTCAGGCCTTTGGGGTCGCCAGCGCATACACTTGCGCGGCCAATGAGACACCTTCGCCTGCCCGTTGTCCTGATGCTGCTGTCACTGCTGACGATGGCGTGTGGGTCTCTTGCGGCACAGGAAACTGTCATCCAGGTCGAAAACGTTCGCCTCGACTATGCGCAGGTCCTGCAGGTCGAACCGGTGTTCCAGACACTGACAGCAACGCAGATCGAGCAGCAATGCGAAAGTAAACCAGCGGCGGCGAGTGCCCCTCCAGGCGGCCTTTCCCGCATTGTCGGCAAGGTCAAGCGGGCGCTGGCGACCAGTACGGCGGATGCCGCCGACCACGCGAATTGCCGGGCCGTGCCCGTCCAGCGCCAGTTTCGCCGGCCCATCGCCTTCGACGTCGACTACATCTACAAGGGCATGAAATATCGGTCGCGGCTTCCAACGGATCCGGGGAATCGCTTGCGTGTACGGGTTTCAGTGACTCCCTACGTCGCGCCAGCCGCCCATTGATCTTGCATCGCGCGCGGTCCGATGCCACGATGCGCCACCAATGTCCAAGACCCTCTCCGTCATTGACCTGCTGACCTCCGCCCGCATGGCGGCAGGCATGACATCGCGCGCCCGCCGACCGGAAGCCCACAGCCACGCTGGGTAGCCCGTCTTCGTCATCATCGCCGCGACGAAAAAAGCCCAGCCCCGCTGGGCTTTTTTTTGTCCCGTTTTTTCCAGGAGCACCCGATGCAATCGCTTTCAGCCCGTCCTGTTTCTATCAAGCACTTCCTCAACACGCAGGACTGGTCGCGACCGGAGCTGGACGCCGTGCTCGCCCATGCGTCCGGTTACAAGCGCAACCGCATCGGACACGAGCTGCGTGGCAAGTCGATCGCGCTGGTCTTTTTCAACTCCTCGCTGCGCACACGCACCAGTTTCGAAATCGGCGCGTATCACCTCGGCGGCCACGCGGTCGTATTGCAGCCGGGGAAGGATGCCTGGCCGATCGAATTCGCAACGGGCGCCGTGATGGACGGCGATCCCGAAGAACACATCGCGGAGGTAGCCCGGGTGCTCTCGCGCTATGTCGACATGATCGGCGTGCGCGCCTTTCCCAAATTTATCGACTGGACGGTCGATCGCCAGGATGCCGTCCTTCGCGGTTTCGCCCGGCATGCGACGGTCCCGGTCATCAACATGGAGACCATTACGCACCCGTGCCAGGAACTGGCGCATGTCATGACCCTGCAGGAGCATTTCGGGCAGACGGACCTGCGAGGAAAACGCTACGTCCTGACCTGGACGTACCATCCCCGCGCGCTGAATACGGCCGTTGCCAATTCCGCCCTGACGATCGCCACGCGCATGGGCATGGACGTGACGCTGCTGTGCCCGACGTCCGACTACACCCTCGACGAGCGCTATATGGCCTGGGCCAGGCAGAACGTCGCGGAAAACGGCGGATCGCTGACGGTCAGCCATGACATCGCGTCGGCATATGCAGGCGCCGACATCATCTACGCGAAAAGCTGGGGCGCTTTGCCATTCATCGGTCGGCAGCCCGAGGAACAAGCCATTCGCGAAGCCAACCGGCACTTCATTGTCGACGAGCAGAAGATGGCGCTCACCAACAACGCGGTTTTCAGCCATTGCCTGCCGCTGCGTCGCAACGTCAAGGCGACCGACGCCGTGATGGATTCGCCTCAGTGCCTTGCCGTCGACGAAGCCGAAAACAGGATGCACGTCCAGAAAGCCGTCATGGCGAAGCTCGTATCGCAACCGGGAGTACAGGAATGAACCCGTTGTCGCAGGACATCGTGCTGGCCTTTTCCGGCGGACTCGACACCAGCTTCTGTGTGCCGTGGCTGCAGGAAAACGGGTGGACCGTGCATACCGTCTTTGCCGATACCGGTGGGGTCGATGCCGCCGAGCGAGCGACGATCGAGCAGCGAGCCGCGCAGCTCGGCGTGGCCAGCCATGTGACGATCGATGGAGGAGGGGCGCTCTGGAAAGATTTCGTCAAGCCCTTCATCTGGGCCGGCGAGGCTTACCAGGGCCAGTATCCATTGCTGGTATCGGATCGCTATCTGATCGTCGACGCCGTGATTGCTCGGGCGCGCGAACTGGAAACCGACGCGATTGCCCATGGCTGCACCGGAATGGGCAACGATCAGGTTCGATTCGATCTGGCGGCGAAGTCATCGGGCACATTCCGGATCGTGGCGCCGGTCCGGGAAATCCAGAAGGAGCACACGCATACGCGCGCGTACGAGCAGGACTACCTCGAGACCCGCGGTTTCGCAGTCCATGCCAAACAGAAGGCTTACACCATCAACGAGAACCTGCTCGGGCTGACGATGTCCGGCGGCGAGATCGATCGTTGGGAAGCGCCGGGGATCGCAGCCAGGGGCTGGTGCTCTCGGCGCCAGGATTGGCCATCGAATCCCCTGCAGCTGACCTTGCGCTTCATCGAAGGTGAAGCGGTCGCGCTCGACGGTGCCGAACTGTCCGGCGCCGAGCTGCTTGCGCGGTTGAATGCACTACTCGCGCCCTACGGCGTGGGGCGTGGTTCATACACCGGCGATACCACGATCGGCCTGAAGGGTCGCATCGTCTATGAAGCACCCGGCCTGACGGCGTTGCTGGTCGCACACCGCGCTCTCGAGGAAGCGGTGCTGAGCAAACAGCAGAACCGTTTCAAGCCCGACGTCGCCCGCAAATGGGTCGAAATCGTCTACGAAGGCTTCTTCCACGATCCGTTGAAACGCGATCTCGAGCACTTCCTCGCCTCCAGTCAGCAGATGGTCAATGGCGACGTCGTACTCGAAACGCAGGGCGGACGCGTCGACGCGCTGGCAGTGCGTTCGCCCCACATCCTCACCAACAAGGACGCGACCTACGCGCAGTCGGCCGATTGGGGTGTCCAGGAGGCCGAAGGATTCATCAAGCTCTACGGCATGAGCAGCACGCTGTGGGCACAGGTCAACAAGAACGATGGCCACTGACATGCTGACCGATGTCCTGCGCCACCTTGAAGCCCTCGTCGCTTTCGACACGCGCAACCCGCCACGCCGGATCGGCAGCGACGGCATCTTCGACTACATCCGTTCGCAGTTGCCGGGGTTCGACATCAGTGTCTCGGACCACGGCGACGGCGCCGTGTCATTGCTGGCCCGCCGCGGACAGCCGACCCGGGTATTCAACGTTCACCTGGATACCGTGCCCGCTGCATCAACCTGGCAACGCGATCCGTTGGCCCTGCATGTGGAAAGTGGGCGGGCCATCGGCTTGGGTGCCTGCGACATCAAGGGCGCCGCAGCTGCCCTGCTTGCGGCTGCCAACAACACGGCGGGCGATGCCGCGTTCCTTTTCAGTAGCGACGAGGAAGCCAACGATCCGCGATGCATCGCGGCCTTTCTGGCCGGTGGCCACGGATTCACCGAGGCCATCGTCGCGGAACCGACGGGATGCGAAGCCGTCATCGCGCATCGCGGCATCAGTTCGGTGCAGATCCAGTTCAAGGGTGAAGCGGGACATGCGTCGGGTGTGGATGCACTGGAGGCCAGTGCCGTACACCAGGCCGTGCGCTGGGGCACGCGCGCGCTGGAATTCGTCGAGTCGCAATCGCATTGCCGCTTTGGCGGGCTGACCGGGCTGCGTTTCAATATCGGAC
The DNA here is from genome assembly GCA_028293685.1 of Lysobacteraceae bacterium. Lineage (GTDB taxonomy): Bacteria > Pseudomonadota > Gammaproteobacteria > Xanthomonadales > Xanthomonadaceae > Cognatiluteimonas. The sequence continues at coordinate 5,970 of JAQGOI010000009.1, forward strand.
GCGTGGAAGGCGGGATCAAGGCCAACGTCATCGCGCCGAGCGCGGACATGCGTTTCGGGTTCCGGCCACTGCCGTCGCATGACATCGATGCCCTGCACGCGCGCTTCGCGGGATTCGCTCATCCGCGTGCCGCTGACCGCTATCTCGAAACCTTCCGCGGCCCGCCACTGCCGGCTGGCGAAAGCGCGACGGCCGAGGAACGCCGCCTGGCAGCACGAGATCTCGCCGACGACATGGGCCTGCCGATTGGCAACGCTGTCGACTTCTGGACCGAAGCGTCGCTGTTCTCAGCCGCCGGACTCACGGCGCTGGTATTCGGTCCCGGTGATATTGCCCAGGCACACACTGCAGGCGAGTGGGTGTCGCTCGACCAATTGGCCACGGCGGCCGCGCACTACACGAGGCTGTTGTCGTGAGCGGGTCCTCCATCCGCCTTCCAGGCACACGGTTGGCGATTGCGCCGACGCACAAGGATCTCAGGCCGACCATCGTCCGCCTGCTCTCCAACATCGCCAACGCCAAGGAGATCCAGCAGTACCTCAAGCGCTTCTCGCAGCTGGATGCCGCGCGCTTTGCGGTCGTCAAGGTGGGCGGGGCCGTGTTGCGCGACCAGCTCGACGATCTCGTATCGTCGCTCTCATTCCTGCAGCAGGTGGGCCTGACTCCAATCGTGATCCACGGTGCCGGTCCGCAGCTGGACGCCAGCATGGAAGCCGCTGGGCTGCAAAAGACCATCGTCGACAACCTGCGGCACACGGACGCCGCGGTTCTGTCTGTCGTGCGCCGCGTGATGCGGCGTGAAAACCTGCGGCTGGTGGAAGCGCTGCAGGCCGATGGTGTGCGTGCGACTTCGATCCAGTCCGGCGTATTCGAGTGCACGGTACTCGATGGCGAACGCTATGGCCTTGTCGGAAAGGTGTCGCGAGTCGACGTGGAAGGGATCCACGCTGCGATCAACGTCGGCTCGATACCGGTGATTGCCTCGCTGGGAGAAACCGTCGATGGGCAGATCGTCAACGTCAATGCCGATTGGGCAGCCAATGAACTGATCAAGACCCTGCAGCCATACAAGATCGTGTTCCTTACGGCCACCGGCGGCCTGCTCGACGGTAATGGCGCGCTGATCGATTCGATCAATCTCAGCACGGAGTATGAGGAGCTGCTGAAGCAACCCTGGCTGCACTCGGGGATGCGCGTGAAGATCGAACAGATCAACGACCTGCTGGCGTCGTTGCCACCTTCCTCGTCGGTTTCCGTCACCCGGCCGGATGAGCTGGCCAAGGAGCTGTTTACCCATCGAGGTTCCGGCACGCTGGTCCGGCGCGGCGAACGCATCATCCGTGCCACACGCTGGGACGATATCGACCTTGACCGGCTGCGGACGCTGATCGAATCGGCCTTTGGTCGCAAGCTGGAGCCTGGCTATTTCAAAACGACGCCGCTTCATTGTGCTTATGTGTCGGAGCATTATCGTGCGGCACTCGTGTTGACCACGGAGTCGCTGCAACATGCCGACAGCGTTCCATACCTGGACAAGTTCGCAGTCGCCGACGACGCCCAGGGCGAAGGCCTTGGTCGCGCGGTGTGGCACGTGATGCGCACCGATGTCGATCGCCTGTTCTGGCGTTCGCGGCCGACGAACCTCGTCAACGACTTCTATTTCACCGAAGCCGACGGTTGTCTCAAGGGCGATCGCTGGAATGTATTCTGGTATGGGCTTGCTGATTTCGAAGTGATCCGCGAAGCAGTGGAGCATTGCCGGAATCGCAACGCCACGTTGGGGAACAGCAATGATTGAGGAAGATTCGAGGTCAGCGTGGACGCTGCCGGTGTCCCTGAGCGGCAGGCATGTGGCGCTGGACCCATTGCTCCGATCCGATGTCGGTGGCTTGCGCCGTGCGACGCAGGATGGCGCGTTGTGGCAAAACTGGTATGCGAATGTGCCGACGCCTGATGCGGTCGAAAACTACGTCGATTCCGCATTGACGATGCAGGATGCAGGCAATGCCTGCGCCTTTGCCGTCAGGGACGCTGCCGGTGAAATCGTCGGATCCACGCGCTACTACGACATCGATCGAGCCGTGCCGCGCGTGAGCATCGGCTATACCTGGTATGCCGCACGCGTCCAACGATCCGGATTGAATACCGAAGCCAAGCTGCTCCTGCTTGAGCACGCCTTTGGAGCATTGGGGTGCATTGCGGTCGCTTTTGAAACCAGCTGGTTCAACCAGGCGTCGCGCGCCGCGATTGCGCGGCTGGGTGCGAAGCAGGACGGTGTGCTGCGCAGCCACAAGCGGCATGCCGATGGCAGCATCCGTGACACGGTCGTGTTTTCGATCATCGTGTCCGAATGGCCCGCGGTCAGGGCCAACCTCATGGCCAGGCTTGCGGCTCATGACTGAGCGGATTGGTCTGGTTGGCGCCAGAGGCTACGTCGGCGCTGAATTGGTCGGGCTCCTGGTGGGGCACCCGCACTTCGAACTGGCATTCGTGTCCTCGCGGCAACATGCCGGCCAGCGCGTCGCCGAGCACGTTGCCGGGTACCACGGCGCCCTGCAGTACAGTTCGCCCGATCATCGCGCGGTGCCGCACCTTGGCGCGGACGCGGTCGTGCTGGCGCTACCGAACGGCATGGCAGGGCAATACGTAGCGGCATTCGACGCCGAAACGGATGGAACGACGGTACTGGTCGATCTATCGGCGGACCATCGCTTCGATGACGCGTGGTACTACGGGCTTCCGGAACACTCGCGCAGCCTCCATTCCGGGCAGCGACGTATCAGCAATCCGGGGTGCTATGCCACGGCAATGCAGTTGGCCATCGCGCCAATGCGTGACCTCCTGTCGGGACCGGTGCAGTGTTTCGGTGTCTCGGGTTACTCCGGTGCCGGCATGCAGCCATCGGACAGGAACGATCCCGACAAGCTGCAGGACAATCTCATGCCCTATGCGTTGATGGGGCATGTGCACGAACGCGAAGTCTCGCGCCAGCTGGGCCACGACGTCGAGTTCATGCCCCACGTGGCCTCGCATTTCCGCGGGTTGACGATCACGGCCAACATGCACTTGTCGCGTCCCATCGACGTGCGGGACGTCACCACGCGCTTTCGGGAGCGTTATGGCAACGAGCCGCTCGTGCGCATCGTCGACCGCGCGCCTTGGGTGAGCCGGATCGCCTGCAGACATCACGTCGAGATTGGCGGATTCAAGCTGAGTGAAGACGGATGCAGGCTTGTGGTGGTCGCCACGCTGGATAACCTGCTCAAGGGTGCCGCGACGCAGGCACTGCAGAATCTGAATCTGGCCTTCGGATACGATGAGTTCGCCGGCATCCCCTTGGTGGAGACGACGCCATGACCGACCTGTTGTGGCAGAAGCCTGGAGTCGCGGTGGATACCGCGGTTCAGTCGTTCCTCGCCGGTGATGACGTGATCCTCGACCGCGAGTTCTTTCTGCATGACCTCCAGGCGAGCCGCGTGCATGCACAGGGACTGCAAACCATCGGCATTCTCTCCGCAGACGAGTTGAATGCGCTGCTGCTGGAGTTGAACACGCTGGATGTCGATTTCCGCAGTGGCGCGTTCGTGCTGGACCAGCGTTACGAGGATGGGCACTCGGCCATCGAAGCGCGCCTCACGGACCGGCTTGGCGATACGGGGCGCAGGATCCATACCGGTCGCAGCCGCAATGACCAGGTTCTGGTCGCCACCCGGCTATGGCTCAAGGATCGACTCGCACTGGTTGCCGTGCACTGTCGCGACGTTGCGCGGATCGCACTGGATCGGGCCGAGGCCGAAGCTGGGATGCCGATGCCTGGCTACACGCATTTGCAGCGCGCGGTTGTGTCGTCTGCAGGCATGTGGTGGGCCGGGTGGGGCGAAGCCTTTATCGACAACACGGAACGGGCCATCTCCACGCGCGACTGGATCGATGCCAATCCGCTCGGTACCGCGGCTGGTTACGGTGTGAATCTGCCGCTGGATCGCGACCACGGAACCGCGGCGTTGGGCTTCGCGCGCATGCAGTCCTCGCCAATCTACGCGCAGCTCTCGCGCGGCAAGTTCGAACTGGCCGGGCTGGAAGCACTGGGCAGCGCGATGCTCGACCTGCGCCGCCTGGCGTGGGACCTGAGCCTTTTCACTACGTCCGAGTACGGGTTCATCGTGCTGCCGTCGCAATACACGACCGGCAGTTCGATCATGCCCAACAAACGCAATCCGGACGTGATCGAACTGATGCGAGGCAGCTACGCCAGTGTTGCCGCCGCGCGGTGCGAAATCGAGCAGCTGTTGTCGTTGCCATCCGGGTATCACCGGGATCTGCAGATCAGCAAGGGTGCGCTGGTGCACGGGTTTGGCAGAGGCCTTGCGGCACTCGCGCTGCTTCCTGACCTGCTACGCGGGATTGCCTGGAGGCCGGACGCGATGCGTGCCGCGCTGGAGCCGTCGATGTATGCGACCGACATCGCGGTGGACCTCGCAAGCGGTGGGATGCCTTTCAGGGACGCCTACCGCAAGGCCGCGGACCCCGCCAGCTGGACGCGCATCGATCCGCAGGCGAGCCTTGCAGCTCGTGTATCGCCCGGAGGCGCAGCCGACCTGCGGTTGGAGGTATTGCGGGAAAGACTGCGCGCATTGGCGTAGCCAGCGGCCCGGCGGGCACGCACACGGTGGTCGGGGAGACAGGATTTGAACCTGCGACTTCTACGTCCCGAACGTAGCGCTCTACCAGGCTGAGCTACACCCCGACAGGTGAGCCCGGCATTTTAGGGACTCGAGCCGGTCCGGGGCAAGTCCTGCAGGCATCGCGTCGGTCCGGCCGGCGTCAGCCGCTACACTGTGCGGCCCGCGCCGCCGGAGTTTTCCGCTTGATCAAGCCGCGTACCCCGCCCGGAGTCATGGAACTGCTGCCACGCGAGCAGATTGCGTTCCAGCGCATGCTCGACGCGATCCGCCACACCTTCGAGCAGTTCGGTTTCCTCCCCGTCGAAACGCCGGTCATGGAGTTGTCGGAAGTGCTGTTGACTAAATCCGGCGGCGAGACCGAGCGGCAGGTGTACTTCGTGCAGTCGACCGGCGCATTGGGCAAGGCCACTGAAGCCGGCTCCGTCGACGCGATTCCGGAGCTCGCGCTGCGTTTCGACCTCACCGTGCCGCTGGCGCGCTACGTTGCCGAACACGAGCATGACCTGGCGTTTCCGTTCCGCCGCTACCAGATGCAACGCGTGTATCGCGGTGAACGCGCGCAACGCGGACGTTTCCGCGAGTTCTATCAATGCGACATCGATGTCGTGGGCAAGGATGCGTTGTCGATACGGTTCGATGCGGAAATTCCTGCGGTCATCAGCGCGCTGTTCGAACGCCTGGCCATCGGTGATTTCACGATCCAGCTCAACCACCGCAAGCTGCTACGAGGTTATTTCGAAGGCCTGGGGATCGGCGAAGGCCTGCAGCAGGCCGCTGTCCTGCGAGAGCTCGACAAGCTCGACAAGCGCGGTGAGCCGGCTGTCCGCGCGACACTGGCGGGAGATGAATTCAATCTGTCGAACGACGCAATCGAGCGACTGATGGGGTTTTCGCGCGTGCGCTCGAGCGGTCACGCCGATGCATTGGCCAAGCTGGACGGGTTGGGCGGCGGCACGCCGTTGTTCGAGGAAGGACGCAGCGAATTGCGTTCCATTCTCCAGCAGATGCATGTCATGGGTGTACCCGAGCAGCGCTACGCCATCAACCTGTCGATTGCGCGCGGGCTGGATTACTACACGGGCGTCGTCTACGAAACCATATTGAATGCGTACCCGCAGATTGGCTCGGTATGTTCGGGGGGTCGCTACGATGATCTTGCCGGTCACTACACACGCTCGAAGCTGCCCGGCGTCGGCATTTCGATCGGGCTGACGCGTCTTTTTTTCCAGCTGCGCGACGCGGGCGTCGTGGCGGCCGCCGACAGTTCGGTGGACGTGCTGGTCGCGCTGCTCGATGACGCCGGACTGGACGATGTGCTCGCGCTGTCGCAGCGCCTGCGTGCAGCCGGCCTCAATGTCGAGACCCAACTCGAGCCGCGCAAACTGGCGCGCCAGATGCAATACGCCGACCGCGCCGGGATCCGTTTCGTTGCGATCCGTGGCGAGGACGAGGCCGCGCGCGGCATGGTTGCCATTCGTGACCTTCGACGCGGACAGCAGTTCGAGGTGGCCGAAGCGGAGGTCGCCAACGCATTGCAGGTCGAACGCGAGCAGTTGCGCGCACAACCGGAGACCATGCAATGACGAGTGGCGCCATTCGCCTCGATGGCTTGTCGCTGACGCGCGCACAGCTCGTCGCTGTCGCTCGCGGCACGTCGGTCGAGCTGGATCCGGCAGCCTTGCACGCGGTTGCGCGGGCTGCCGACTTTCTAGCCGAGCAGGTTCGGCGCGAAGAACCAATCTATGGCGTGTCGACAGGATTCGGAAGCAACGCGGACAAGCTGCTTGGCGGCCATCCGATGCGGGATGCCGCCGTCGATGCGGCAGCGCCAGGGCGCTCGCTGCATGTCGAGCTGCAACACAACCTGATCGTGACCCACGCGGTCTGCGTCGGCGAGCCATTCGCGCCGGAGATCGTGCGCGCGATGCTGTGCATCCGCATCAATACGCTGTTGCGCGGACATTCGGGAATCCGGGTCTCGACGCTGCAGGCGCTGGCGGCGCTGTTGAACGCAGGCATCGTGCCGGTCGTGCCGCAGCTGGGCTCCGTCGGTGCGTCGGGTGACCTTGCGCCGTTGTCGCATCTGGCAATCGTTCTCCTGGGCGGTGGCGAGGCTTTTTTCGCGGGCGAGCGCATACCTGGCGCCTTGGCGCTGGAGCGCGCCGGATTGCAGCCGGTCACGCTGTCGTACAAGGAAGGACTGGCGCTGAACAACGGCACCGCACAGATGCTGGCGACCGGCGTTCTGGCCGTCGAGCTGCTCGATGATCTGCTCGATACCGCCGATCTTGCGGCGGCAATGACGCTGGACGCCTTTGCAGGGCGCGGCGGTGCATTCGCCGAACAGGTCCATGCGCTGCGCCCGCATCCGGGACAGGTCACCGTCGCCGGAAACGTGCGGAACATGTTGGGCGACTCGACCTTCATCGATATCCGCTATCACCTGGTGCCGAAGTTCCGCCAGTGGCAACCCGGTAGCTGGAAGGCATTTGCCGATGGCAGGCTGCCCGAGGGCACGCTCGCGTGCCGACAACCGTGCTTCGACATCGGCTGGGAGTGGGTGCCGCTGGATCAGCGACATGGTCGCGATCGTTTTTACCAGCGCTACCTGCCGTTTCGCGGCGGCAAGAAACACCAGCCGCAGGACAGCTATTCGTTACGGTGCGTACCGCAGGTGCACGGCGCCGTGCGCGACGCGGTCGAGCAGGCCAAGCGCGTGCTGGACATCGAGCTCAATTCGGTGACCGACAACCCGATTGTGTTCCCCGACGCCAATGCCGACCATGTCGAGCAGCAGGTGATTTCGGCCGGTCACTTCCACGGCATGCCGCTGGCACTGGCGATGAGTTACGTGAAGGCTGCCATCCCGGTGCTCGCGTCGATCTCCGAACGTCGCATCTTCAAGCTGCTCGATCCTGCGGGTAACGACGGCCTTCCGCCATTCCTGATCGGCAACGAGGACGGTACCGAATCCGGCTACATGATCGTGCAGTACACCGCGGCGGCCATCGTCAATGACCTGGCCAGTCGCGCGATGCCGGCGTCGGTGTACTCCATTCCGACCAGCGCCAATGCCGAAGACCATGTCTCGATGGGCGCCAACGAGGCGCGCCATGTGCTGGCGATGGCGGACGACCTGGGCAAGGTGCTTGCACTCGAGCTGTACACGGCCGCGCAGGCGCTGGACCTGCGACGCGACATGATCAACGCCGCAAGGCAGCTGGCGCAGCAGTGCGACACCGCGGATTTTGCGTGCAAGGTACACGGCGGACCGCTGGCTGGGACGCCCGATCACGAGCGCTTTCTTGCCGAGGTTGACAGTCTGCGCAAAGAACTGGCGACGGCCGCCGATGCCTTCCGGCCGGGTAGGGCGGTGTCTGCGGCGCACGCAGTCATTCGCGAGTCGATCGCCTTCCTGGACCACGACCGCGCGCTGGATGGCGAGGTGAATGCAGCCGTGCGACTGGTTGCCGACGGTTCGATCCTCAGGGCTGCGCGCCAGGCGTTGTCGCAGGGCTGAAACAACCCGGCCGATCAACCCGGCGGCTATCAGGCTTCCAGTTCGATTTCGCCGAACGTCGTCGCGCGCGCGTGGCCGTTGGCGGCGGCCCCCGTGCGCGGATGCGGATAGTCCCGGGGACGGTCCAGCAGGATGGTACGCAGGCCGGCGTCGCGAGCAGCGTCCAGCTCCTCGACGACATCGGACAGGAACACGACGTCACCCGGATCGTCCTGCAGCGCCTCGGCAATCCCGCGATAGCTGCCGGGCTCACGCTTGTGGCCGATGCGGGTGTCGAAAAAAGCTGAAAAAAGCGGGGTCAGGTCGCCGGCCTCGCTGTGGCCAAACAGAAGTTGCTGGGCGTCCACCGAACCGGACGAAAACACGGCGAGTCGGCGGCCTTCCCGATGCCATCGCTGCAGGGCTTCCGCCGCATCGGGGTAGATGTGGCCGCGAAAGTCGCCGCGCACGTAGCCGTCGCGCCAAAGCATCCCCTGCAGGGCCTTGAGCGCCGTGTGCTTGCGATCCTGGTCGATCCAGCCCTGGAGCGTTTCGACGATCACGTCGTCGCTGCAAATGCCACCGTTTTCCGTGGCGACGGAATCCAGCCATTGGCGCACGGCCGGCTCATCGCCGTGCTCACGCACGAAACGTGGAAGCTCGCGGCGCGCGTAGGGAAACAGGACATCCTTGACGAAGGCGATACTGCTTGTCGTGCCTTCGATATCGGTCAGGATGGTCGTCAAAATCGAATCAGCCTGCCTGACCGGGCTCGTAACGCGGGAATTTCCGTGCGATATCGGTGCCGGTGAAATGCCCGATCCAGCCGTCGGGCTGGGTGAAAAAACGGATCGCGATGAAGCTGGGTTCCGGTCCCATGTCGAACCAGTGGTGCGTTGAATCGGGTACGGCGATGAGGTCGCCCTGCGTGCACTGGATCTCGTAGACCTTGCCGTCGACATGCAGGGTGAACAAGCCCGAGCCGGCCACGAAGAACCGGACTTCGTCTTCCTTGTGGAAATGTTCCTCGAGGAACCTGCTGCGCATCTGGTCGCGGTCGGGATGATCGGGTGCGATGCTGACGACGTCGACCGACTGGAAGCCATGTTCGCTCACCAGGCGGTCCACATCGGACCGGTATGCCTCGAGGACTGCCTCGGACGTTGCCCCGGGCGCGATCGGATGCATGGCCTGCCATTGTTCGAACGTCACCCCGATCGCCGACAATTCCTGCGCCATCCGCGCATGGTCCGTGGTCGACAGCACCGGCAGGTCGGGATGCTCTTCGTTGAAAATGCGCAGGCGGCTCACCTGAGTTTCCTCAGTTCCAGTTCGCAGTTGAGCAGGAATTCGAAGGCTTCCAGGTGCCGGCGCGCCTGCGCCATGTCCTGTCCCCAGGTGTAAAGGCCGTGGCCGTCGATGAGATAACCCCATTGGCACGGCCCATCGAGCAGCACATCGACCTGCGCGGCCAGGGTATGCATGTCCTGCGTGTTGGGCAGCACCGGTAGTTCGACGGCGGTATCGTGCGTGGTATTGCCGGCAAAGGCCTTGAGCAGCTCGTAGCCCTCGAGCATCACATGTCCGGCGCCGGAGAACAGGCGGGAGGCCACGGTCTGGGCAAGCGAATGCGTATGCAGCACGCAGCCGATTTCGGGAAAGCGTTTGTAGAGCTGGGTATGGAGCAAGGTCTCGGCCGACGGGCGATGGTCGCTGCCCACCGCGTGACCGTCGAAGTCGACGACCATGATGTCGTCCTCGCTCAGACGTCCCTTGTCGCGCCCCGATACCGTGATGGCGGCATGCCGGTCATCGAGGCGTCGCGAGAAGTTGCTGCTGGTGGCGGGCGTCCATCCTGCTGCCGACAATTCGCGGACATTCCTGACGATCTCGCCGGCGATCTGGCGAAGCAATCGTGCGTCGAAGGGGGGTGTTCCGGCCATGCGGCCAGTCTACCGAATTCATGTTGTCGGCCGGTCAAAGAAAAACCCGGCCGGGGCCGGGTTTTTCTGGAGCGCTTGAGCCCTCAACCGGCGGCGTCTTCCCGGAACTCCGGAAGATCGGGGCCGGCGAGCGGCGCCTGACCTTTGTGAAGCTGGGAGTTGTGCATGCCGTAGACGAAATACAGCACCACCGCACCGAGCGAATACCAGCCGAAGAACACCAGGACGCGGTTCTCGACGGTAAAGATCAGCGCGATGCACGAGACGATGCCCAGCACCGGCAGCACCGGATACAGCGGTACCTTGAATCCGCGCGGGATCAGCGGATGGGTCTTGCGCAGCCAGATCACCGACAGGCAGACGATGGCGAAAGCGGCAAGCGTGCCGACCGAGGTCATGTCGCCCAGCGTGTTGATGTCGAAGAACGCAGCGGCCACCGCCGTGATCAGGCCGACCAGGATCGTGTTGACCCAGGGCGTCCGGAACTTCGGATGGACCGTTGCGAACACCCGCGGCAGCAGGCCGTCGCGCGCCATCGTGTAGAAAATGCGGGTCTGGCCATACATCAGGACGAGGATGACCGAGGTCAGGCCGATGATCGCGCCGACCTTGACGGTCTTGGCGAACCAACCCCATTGCGGGCCCAGCGCGTCGACGGCCACGGCGACCGGATCCGGCACGTCGAGCATCTTGTAGTTGACGACCAGGGTCATCACGATCGAGACGAGGATGTAGAGGATCGTGCAGATCAGCAGCGACCCGATGATGCCGAACGGCATGTCCTTCTTCGGGTTCCTGGCTTCCTGGCCGGCGGTCGAAACCGCTTCGAATCCGATATAGGCGAAGAAGACGATGGAGGCGGCCCGGAACACGCCACCCCAGCCGAACGCTCCTTTTTCACCGGTCGCCGGCGGGATGAAGGGGTCCCAGTTCGCCTTCAGCGTCTGGAAGTGCTCGATCACGAACCAGCCGACGATCACGATGAACGCGATGATCACCGTCATCTTGATGGCGACGATGATGTTGTTGAACCGCGCGCTTTCCGAAACACCGATCACCAGCAACCCGGCCAGCGCCATGCAGATGAGGAATGCGGGGAGATTGAACAGTCCCATGAGCGGCGTGCCGTTCGCTGCCATCACGGCAACGCCGTCGTGCATGACCGGCAGGCCCGTTGGAGCAGTCAACTGCGGCGGAATGACGATGCCGTAGTCGCCAAGCAGGCTGACGACATAGCCGGCCCAGCCGACGGCGACGACCGAAGCGGCAAGCCCGTATTCGAGCAGGAGCAGGGCACCCATGATCCAGGCGGCAAATTCGCCGACCGTCGTGTAGCTGTAGGTGTAAGCCGAACCTGAAACGGGCAACGTGGAGGACAGCTCGGCATAGCACAGGCCGGCGAGCGCACAGACCACGCCCGCCACCAGGAACGACAGCAGGACCGCGGGACCCGCATGCAGCGCCGCCGCGCTGCCGGTACGCACGAAGATGCCGGCGCCGATGATGCAGCCGATCCCCAGGAAGACGAGGTTCCATGGCCCCAGCGTACGCTTGAGCTGGCTGGTCTCGGTCTCCCGCTGCACCTGCTCGACGCTCTTCCGCATCAGTATGCGTGCGAGGAAACCTCTGTTGTGCGCGGTTGCCATTTGATTCATCCCCTGGGTCATGGATCGAGGCTGGGCCCCAATGGGGCAGCCACGCGGAAAGTTCCGCCGCCGACCTTACCGGTCACCCGTGATACGCACAAGCGTCATGGCCAAGCCGGTTCGCGCAAGCGGCTTGGAACCGGCCGTCGCAGGCATGGCTGGTGGCAGTGGACCGACTGGATCAGTCCGCGCGGCCGCCAAATTCGCCGGTCGCCGTATTGACCCAGACGCGTTCTCCATTGCCGATGTACTCGGGGACCTGGATCTCGATGCCGGTCGACAACCGTGCGGGTTTCGGGCGTTTGGTGGCGGTGCCGCCCTTGAGTTCCGGCGGCGTCTCGATCACCTGGATGGCGACACTCGGCGGCAACTGCAATGCAACCGGCATGTCGTCGATGATCTGCACGTAGCAGTTGGTGAGCTCATCGACGATGTAGCCCGCGGCGTCGCCGATGACATCGGCATCGAGCGTGTAGGGCGTGTAGTCCTCGTCGTCGAGGAACACGAACGCATCGCCATCCTTGTACGAGAACGTCGCCTGTCGTCGCGACAACTCGACCTCGCGCAACTCGTCATCGCCACCCAGGCTCAGATCCAGCTTGGTACCGCCAGGCACCGAGTACATGGTGAAACGGAACTTGACGTTGCCGCCGCGGCCTTGAGGCGAGCTCCGCTCGATATCGCGGATCTGGTACACGTTGCCGTTGTGTTCGACGACGTTGCCCTTCTTGATGTCGTAGGCTTTCATTGCGCTGCTTTCATGGGTGTGGATCGCTCTTGTCGAAACCGAGTTTGCGGAACAGATAATCGTTCCAGTACCAGCCCAGCAGGCTCCAGAACACACCGGCGGGGATGCAAAACAACGGCACCAGCGGCCAGGCTGCGTCCAGTTGCAGGCCTTGCCTGCGTGCGGTCAGCAGCAGCATGGCGTAGACCGCCAGCGTCATCAGACCGCCCCACATCAGTACGCCGCGCAGCAACACGAACCGCAGCAGACCCTGTGCGCGGATGGCCGGCCAGCGTCGCTGCAGCCAGCTTTGCTTCATGCGTGCATGCTCACTTGAGTGCCAGGCGCGTCGCGCCATCCAGACGGATGGTTTCGCCGTTGAGATAGGTATTGCCCAGGACGTAGGCGACCAGGTCGGCGAATTCGTCCGCCTTTCCCAGTCGTGACGGGAATGGAATGGACGCTGCGAGCGACTGCTGCACCGACTCCGGCATGCCGTCGACCATCGGCGTCCAGAAAATGCCCGGCGCGATGGTCATGACCCGGATGCCGAAGCGGGCGAGTTCGCGCGCCATCGGCAGCGTCATGCCGACCACGCCGGCCTTGGATGCCGAATAGGCGGCTTGTCCGATCTGGCCTTCGTAAGCGGCAACGGACGCGGTGTTGACGATGACTCCGCGCTCGCCATCGATTCCGGGCTCGTTGTGCTGCATGTGCGCTGCAGCGGCCTTGGCGACATTGAAGCTGCCCACGAGGTTGACCATCACCGTGCCGGCGAATTGCTGCAGAGGCATCGGACCGTCCTTGCCGAGCATGCGGCCGGCGCCGAGGATGCCGGCGCAGCTGACGGCGACGTTGAGACCGCCAAGGGATTGCTTTGCGGCTGCGACGTTAGTGGCCACCGAGGTCTCGTCGGTGACATTGGTGTTGAAGTAATGCGCGTTGGCCGATCCCAGCGCGGCGACCGCTGCCGCGCCTTTGTCGTCATTGACGTCGAACAGTGCAACCTTGCCGCCGTGCGCAACCAGGTGGTGTGCGACGGCCAGCCCGAGGCCGGAAACGCCGCCGGTCACTACGGCGCGAACGGATGCCAGTTGCATGGAAAGTCCAGTGTCCGTGGGAAGCCGGACATTTTACGGGACCGGGGCACCGTCCGGGAGGTCCAGAATCGTTCGGGCCGCACCGGGCAGGCGGTGGACCACGCCATCCTTCATCACGAACGCCGGATGCCGCAGCGCGCCGATGTCGACAGTCGGGTCGCCATCGAATGCCGCCAGGTCCGCACGCAGGCCGACGGCGATGCGCCCGAGATGGTCCTGTTGCCGGATGATCCTTGCCGCGACGCTGGTGCACGCGCGCATGGCTTCGACCGTCGTCATGCCGGCGTGGACCATGGCGGCCGGTTCACGCCAGTTGTCGCCGTGCTTGAAAACGCCAACGTCGCTGCCGCAGCCGATCTGCACACCAGCCGCATGCGCGATGCGGAAGGCATGCTCGGATTCGAGGATCTTCGGTGTCGGCGGTGATGTGCCCGGCACGTAATGATTGAAGTACGTTTCCGTCGCTTCGACCGCGGTCAGCGTGGGCAGGTAGGCCACGCCCAGTTGTTTCATGCGCTCGAACGTCGCCTGCGATCCGCCATACCCGTGTTCGATGGTGTTCACACCGGCGTCGATGGCCAGCCGCATGCCGGCATCCGTTGCCGCATGAGCCGAAACCGGACGGCCCGACAGATGCGCGGTCTCGACCAGTGCCTTCAGCTCGGCAGGCGTAAACGTCGGTTGTGCACTGCCGTCGGCGCCGATCCGGTAGTCGGCATAGACCTTGATCCAGTCGGCACCATGACCGGCCTGCTCGCGTACAGCCTGCATCACTGCATCGACGCCGCTGACTTCCTGTGCACCACCGGGCAGATCGGCGTCGGGACGGAACCCGCGTGGCCCGGGACCGTAACTGGCGGTCGCGACAATGGCGCGAGTGGCGACGAACAGTCGTGGGCCGGGTATCAGCCCTTCATCGATCGCGCGCTTGAGCGACACGTCCGCGTAGCCGGCGCCTTCGGTGCCCAGGTCCCGTAGCGTCGTGAATCCGGCCAGTAGTGTTGCGCGTGCGTGCTGCGCAGCCTCGAGCGTGCGATACGCCTCCGGCTCCCTGAGCACCTGGTCGTTCCAGGGTGTCTCGTTGTACGGGTGCAGGAACAGGTGGGTGTGCAGGTCCATGAGGCCTGGTGTCAGCGTGGTACCGGGCAGTGCGATGCGGCGCGTGCCGGCAGGCACGTCGACGGTGGCCGCAGGGCCTACCGCTGCAATCGCGCCATCGCGTACGAGCACTACCCAGCCCGGATGCGACGCGGCTTCGCCGGTCCACACGCGTGCGGGCTGCAGCAGTACTGCCTGGGCATCCATGGCGCGTGCCGGTGCCAGCGCGACCAGCAGTGTGCTTGCGAAAAGGACGATCGACCAACGCTTCATCGACAGGCTCATGGTCGTGGCTCCCTCATCGGAATGCCGTCAGAGCGACCGCAGGTAGAAGGCATTGCAACCGCCGTGTCCGGTCGCGCCCATCGATGCGTCGATCCGTCGAAACCCGCTGCGCTCGTACAACTTCATGGCGGCATCCATTCCGCCGAGCGTCTCGAGATAGCACTGTCGAAAACCCAACTCCCGGGCTGCCTGCAGGCACTGCGCCATCATCGCGGCGCCGGTACCTTGTCCACGGGCCTGCGGGAGGAAGTACATCTTGCGCAGTTCGCAGGTGTCGTCAGCGCCGCCGGTGAGCGGCGCCACGCCGGCGCCACCGACGACGTCCCCGACCTCGTCCTCGGCAACGAAATAAGCGCAACGCGGTTGCGCATAGGCCTGGCTCATCCAGTCCACTTCGGGATCGTTGATCGCGAAGCCGCATCCGACCGCACCGAATTCGGGCATGACCGAGCGGATGATGTTCGCGACAGCAACGTCGTCGCCGGCAGCGATGGGTCTGATCTTCAATGGCACGTCAGTCACCGAGCATGGGCAGGGGCAGATCGAGGTGTCTGGCGAATTCGTCGGCAGACAGCCCCGGTGCGAACAGGAATCCCTGTCCGACCGGGACGCCGAGGTCGAGCAGGAATTGCCGCTGTTCCCTGGTCTCGATGCCTTCGGCGACCAGTCCCAGACCCAGGCTGCGGGCGATGCCGGCGATGGCCTGGCAGACGGCGACATCGGATTTGTTGGCTGGAACACCGTGCAGAAACAACTGACTGAGTTTCAATCCATGGATCGGCAATCGCCGCAGGTAGTTCAGCGCGCTGTAACCCTCGCCGAAATCGTCGATCGTCAACACGACACCAAGCTCGCGCAACGCTGCAAAGGTGCGGATCGTGTCGGGCGCATCCTCGATCAGCACGCGTTCGGTGAACTCCAGTTCCAGTGCGGATCCGGGCAGCGCGAATTCCTGCAGGATTCCGCCGACCACGTCGGCCAGGTCGTCGCCAAGGAACTGCCGGTAGGACACATTCACAGCAACGCGCACCACACCCAGGCCGGACTCGCGCCAGGCGCAGATCTGGCGACAGGCTTCGCGCAACACCCAGCTGCCGATGCGCACGATATCGCCGGTGACTTCCGCATGGCCGATGAACCTGTCCGGCCGCATTTCCCCGAGATGCTCGTTCCGCCAGCGGATCAGCGCCTCCGCCGCGACGATGCGGCCGTGATGCAGGTCCACCTGCGGCTGATAGACGAGATGGAACTCGTTGTTGTCGGCCGCACGGCGCAGGTGCGTCTCGACCCGCAACCGCTCCTGCTGCGTATGCGCAAGCGCTTGGGTGAATGCCTGCCAGCCATTGCGCACGCGGCGCTTGCTGTCGTACATCGCGGTGTCGGCATTCTGGATCAGCACCTGCGGCTTGTCGCCGTCGCCGGGGGCGCGTGCGATCCCGATGCTGGCCGTGATCGTGAATTCCTCATGGTCGAACCGGAAACTGTCCACGAATGCACCCAGGATCCGCTCGGCGATGGATTCGGGGGCGCGCGGATCCTGCGCATTCGTCGATATGACCAGGAACTCATCGCCACCGAATCGCGCGATCAACCCGTCGCCCCCGACCGCCCTGCTGATGCGTGCGGCGGCAGCCATCAGCAGTTCGTCGCCGGCGGCGTGTCCGAGGATGTCGTTGACGACCTTGAACCGGTCGAGGTCGATGTAAAGCACGGCGATGTTCGAGCGCATCGGACCCGTCAGGCAGGCGGCGAGTTCGGCCAGCACGGCATCGCGGTTGAGCAAGCCGGTGAGAGGGTCGGTGCGGGCCTGCACGAGCAGGGTCTGTTCGGCAAGCTTGCGACGGGTGATGTCCTGGAAGGTACCGGTCAATCGCTGCGACAGCGGCTGGTTGAGCTCGATCTCGCCGATGACACGCGCCCAGAAGTCGGTGCCGCCATGGTGTTGGCCCTGCACCTCCAGGTCAAAACCGGTGCCGGTCGCGAACGACTGTTCGACGGCAGCAAGCAGGCAGTGTCGATCGGATTCTGCAAGGCCCTGCAACATCGTGGGTAACGATGTCGGCGTCGCACTGTTGCCCAGGATGCGGATGGTCTCGTCGCTCACATGCAAACGATGCCGCGCCGCATCCCATTCCCAGCCACCGATGTGGGCCAGGGCCTGCACGCGATCGAACAATGCGCTGTCGCGCTTGAGTTCGGTGACATCGCTGAACAGCGACAGCACCTGGTGCGGACGGTCGGCGCCGGGCGCGAACTGCGGCACCGACGTTACCGACAGCCAGGTCAGTTGCCGCAGCCGCTGGTTGTAGAAACCAAGCACCGTGCTGTCCGCGGCCCTGCCGGTCTGCAACGCGCGGAACGCAGGCAGATCGCCTTCGTCCATCGCGTTGCCGTCCTCATCGATGATCAGCCATTGCCCGTCGAGGATCTCATCGGTCAACGTCGGCCCCGAATCGACGTCGAACATCCGGGTGGCTGCCGGATTGGCGTAGATGACCCGGCCTTCGACATCGCGCACCAGGATGCCCTTGTCGACGACTTCCATCAGTTCGCGGTAATGCAGCTCGATGCCGACACGGTCGCTCAGGTCGCGCACGACCGAAAGAATGCATGCATTGCCTTCATGTTCGAGCCTGGCCGAGTGCACTTCAGCGGGAAACCGCGTGCCGTCGGCGCGCATATGCGTCACTTCGGTGACCGGTGTTTCGCCGCGGCGCAGGCTGTCGTGAATCGGTCCCAGGTAATCCCTCGGCAGGTCGGGATTGATCAGGTGCAACGGCTGACCCAGCATTGCGTTGCGCGTGCGTCCGTAGGCAGCGGTTGCCGCACGATTGACATCCAGGACGATGCCGTCCCAGCTCAGGATGCAGGCAGGGTCGGGCAGGGCATCGAACAGCATCCGGTACCGCTGCTGCGGTCCGCCGGCGTTGGTCAGTGCGGCATGCAACGCATCGCAGCCCCGCTCCAGCAAAGCGCGCACCGCCGGCGACAAGGCCGGGTCGTCGCAGGCGACCCGCATGGACGACAGCGTGTCCTGCGTTTGCCCACCGACGCGTGCTTCCGCGACGGGAACATCAGCCCGTGTCGTCGTGCTCACGTTGCCGCCAGCGCCTGGCTGACCTTGCTGCCGCTTTCCCGGCCGAGCAGGCGCGCAAGCCAGCGGCCGGTGTCGGACAGCGCGGACAGGTCGATCCCCGTGTCGATGCCCAACCCTTGCAGCATGTACACGACGTCCTCGCTGGCGACGTTGCCGCTGGCGCCTTTGGCGTAAGGACAGCCGCCAACGCCGGATACCGCGGCATCGACGACAGCGACACCTTCCTCCAGGCAGGCCAGCACATTGGCCAGCGCCTGCCCGTAGGTGTCGTGGAAATGCACCGCCAGCGCCGACATTGGAACCGCGTCGGCCACGGCCAGGAGCATCGCGCGAGCCTTGCCAGGCGTGCCGATGCCGATGGTGTCGCCCAGCGAGATTTCATGACAGCCCAGTGCATGCAGGCGCCCCGCCACGCGGACCACATCCAACAGCGGCACGGTGCCCTGGTAAGGGCAACCCAAGACCGTGGACACGTAGCCGCGGACGCGGACGCCGTCATCGCGCGCGCGTTCGAGCACCGGCGCGAAACGCTCGATCGATTCATCGATCGAGGCGTTGGTGTTGCGTCGGTTGAAGGCCTCCGAAGCCGCCGTGAACACGGCCACTTCGGTCGCACCGACAGCCCGTGCGCGTTCGTAGCCCTGCAGGTTCGGCACGAGCACCGGATAGGAAATACCAGGGCGCTTGTCGATGCCGGCAAAACCTCGTCGGCGTCGGCCAATTGCGGGATCCACTTGGGGCTGACGAAACTGGTCGCCTCGATCGACTGCAGTCCTGTTGCCGACAACCGGTTGATCAGCGCGATCTTGTCGGCAGTGGCGACGAGCGATGTCTCGTTCTGGAGGCCGTCGCGCGGACCGACCTCGACGATGCGAACGTGCGCCGGCAGCGCCATCAGGGCTCCAGTGCCACCAGCACCGCATCGGCTTCGACGAGGTCGCCGGCAACGGCATTGACCTGTTCGACCACACCGTCGCGGGGCGCTTTCAAACCCAGTTCCATCTTCATCGCCTCGATCACCAGCAACTCCTGGCCGGCCCGGACACGGTCGCCGACCTGCACCTTGACCAGCACGACGCGGCCGGGCATCGGCGCGTGCACGCGCCGGTCGCTGGCGGCCTGGACAACGCCTTGGCGACGATACACCTCGGTGGGGTTGAGCCGCAGGCGTCGCTCGCCATCGTGGACGGTGACCCGCAGTGGGTCGGCATCGGCATGGAAGCGGTGTGCCTTGCCATCAAAACGGGCGCCGAGCAGGCCGTCGCTCCAGCGCGCGCCGCTCACGGTCGTCTCCATGCCGTCGGACGCAATCCGGTATTCGCCTCCGCTGCCGTGCGCGGTCAAGCCGATGCGTTCGCCACGATGCAGGAACGCCAGATCCCGCTTGCCCGCGTGCCCCAGGCGCCAACCGTCGGCAATGGACCAGGGTGATGTCGGATCGGACGACGCGGCCGCCGTCGCGCGCTCGGTGGCCTCGAGCCAGAGCAGGCGTGTCGTCGCGGCGGCCAGCACCAGCGTGGCATCGGCTTCGGCACATGGCAGGAAGGCGTCCAGGTGTCGATCCAGGTATCCGGTATCGATGGTGCCGTCCACGACAGCCGGATGCCGGACCAGGCGTTCAAGAAAACCGATGTTCGACTTGGGTCCGTCGACCTCGCATTGCGCCAGTGCGTCGCGCAACCCGGCGAGGGCGCGGGCGCGGTCCTCTCCCCAGACGATCACCTTGGCGATCATCGGGTCGTAGAAGATGGTGACGGTGTCGCCTTCGACGACACCCGAGTCGATCCGCACGCGATCGCTGGGCTCGGGCAGGTGCAGGCGTTCCAGCTAGCCCGAGCCCGGCAGGAATCCTGCTTCCGGATCCTCGGCATACAGCCGCACTTCGATCGCGTGTCCGCGTTGGTGCACGTCATCCTGCGACAAGGGCAGCGGCTCGCCGGCGGCGATGCGCAGCTGCCATGCGACCAGGTCCAGTCCGGTCACCATTTCCGTCACCGGATGCTCGACCTGCAAGCGGGTGTTGATCTCCATGAAATAGAACGTGCCGTCCGGTGCGACGATGAACTCGACGGTACCGGCGTTGGCATAGCCGATCGCCTGACCGGCCTGCACGGCGGCCGCTCCCATTGCCGCGCGCAGCCGGGGAGTGACGAAGGGCGATGGCGATTCCTCCAGCACTTTCTGGTAGCGGCGTTGCGCCGAACATTCGCGTTCGCCCAGATGGACGAGGTTGCCGTGCGTGTCGCCGAATATCTGGATTTCGATATGCCGCGGTTTTTCCAGATAGCGTTCGAGCAGCACGCGGTCGCGCCCAAATGCACTGGCGGCTTCGCGCTGGCAGCTTTCAAGGTTGGGCAGGAATTCTTCCGTCGTGCGCACGATGCGCATGCCCTTGCCGCCTCCGCCGTGGGCCGCCTTGATCATCAACGGATATCCAATGCGCTCCGCTTCGCCCGCCAGCACCACAGGTGACTGATCCTCGCCCGTATAGCCGGGAACCACCGGAACGCCGGCTGCCTGCATCAGGTCCTTGGCACCGGCCTTGCTGCCCATCCTGCGCATCGACGCCGCGCTGGGACCGATGAAGACCAGGCCGGCTGCGGCGACGGCGTCTGCGAAATCAGCGTTTTCACTCAGGAAACCATAGCCCGGGTGGATCGCCTGCGCTCCGGCCTGGAGTGCGACGGTAATGATCCGGTCGCCGCACAGGTAGGAGTCCTGCGGTCGCGAGCCCCCGATGGGAAATGCTTCATCGGCCTGGCGCACGTGCTGCGCATCCGCGTCGGCGTCGGAGTAGACCGCGACCGTGCGAATACCCATCAGGCGTGCGCTGCGGATGACGCGGCAGGCGATCTCGCCGCGGTTGGCGATCAGGATCTTCCGGAACATCATCAGGCTTATTCGCCTTCCCAGTAGTCGAGCGCGTCTTGGCTGCGGCTGATGTGCCGGAACACCGCGGGTTGGCCGTTCGCATCCGTTCCCAGGTCGGCCATGACGCCGAACTTTCCGGAATCCGGGTATTCGCACAGTTCCGGCGAGAGTTTGGTGCTGACCGCGAGATATTTCAGCTCGCCTTCGCCGGTGTTTATCAGTTGGTGGGCTGTCTCAGGCCCTCCTGGCGGGCAGGCGATGATGTCACCGCTGCGCACCGGATGCGTCTGCGAGCCGACGCGCAATTCGCCACTACCTTCGAGTACGAAGAACATTTCCTCGTTGACGCGATGGTTGTGCGACGGAAACGCACGCATGCCTGGCGGTACTGCGGTGACGTTGTAGCCCAGCAGACGTGCACCCAGTTTCGACGCGACCTGGCCCATGCGCGCGTCGTACTTGCCGGCCGCCGACCCCTTGGCCGCGAACATGGGCGGGCGCGGTTGCAGTTCGACATCGGCGATGTTGATGACGGGTTTACTGGATGGGTTGTTCATTGGCGATTGATTACTCCGGGAAGTGACAGACGGCTTCGATGTTGTGGCCGTCGGGATCCAGAACGAAGGCACCGTAGTAATCCGGGTGGTACTGCGGCCGCAGGCCGGGCGCGCCGTTGTCGGTTGCACCGGCTGCGAGTGCGGCTGCATGGAATGCGTCCACGTGTGCCCGCGATTGCGCGGCGATTGCGATGTGCAGCCGGCCACGCGTCGTGTCGCCGGTGCCGATCCAGAAATCGGGCTTGCGATCGCTGCCGAATCCAGCGTGACGCGACTCGGTGCCGGTCATTTCCGGCGTCACTTCCATCACCAGACCATAGCCCAGCGGTGCGAGCGCGCGCTCATAGAACGTCTTGCTGCGTTGAAAATCGGAAACCTTGAAGCCGACATGATCCAGCATCGCACGTGCTCTCCGTCGAAGATCAGTTGCACCAGGCCGGCTTGCGTTTTCCCAGGAATGCCGAAAGACCTTCTTGTCCCTCGGGCGAGACACGCAATCTGGCGATAAGGTCGGCATTGTCGGCGTCGAGCGACGCGCTGTCCCCGATTTGCACTGCTCGACGCACCAGCGACTTTGCGGTCGCTGTGGCGACCGGGCCGGCCTGCAGCAGCAGATCCACTTGGCGTTGCACGGCGGTATCGAGTTGCTCGGCGTCCACCACTTGATGCAGCAGGCCGATGCGATGTGCTTCGGCTGCATCGAAGGTTTCGCCGGTCGCGAACCAGCGTCGCGCCTGGCGCGCACCGATGGCGGCGATGACATAAGGCGAGATCACCGCCGGCAACAGGCCAAGCCTGCTTTCCGTCAAGCCGAATTTCGCGGCTGGAGTGCCGATCGCAATGTCGCAGCACGCGACCAGGCCGACGCCACCGCCGAATGCAGCGCCGTGGACCCGCGCAATGGTGGGCCTGGGCAATTCATCCAGCGTGCGCATGAGGCCGGCGAGGGCGAGGGCATCGGCGCGGTTCTCCTGCTCGCTGGCCGCCGCCATGCCCCGCATCCAGTGCAGGTCGGCGCCAGCGGAGAACGACACGCCGGCCGCCTCGAGCACGACGACGCGCACCCCACTGTCCGCTGCGACGGCCTGCAGCTGCGCCGTCAGGTCGGCAATCAGTGCGGCGTCGAATGCATTGTGGACGTCGGGCCGGTTGAGACGCAGCCGGGCTACGAAGCCGTCACGTTGCAGCTGCAGCGAATCGCTCATCGGGGTCATCGAGTGGAACCTGCCCAATGATAGCCGCCCCATGCCAGCCGTCGTCGGGCCGGCTTAGATACGCTTGTCGCTAGTGGCGGCTGCTGCTTGTTTTCCCGCCCTTGGGCGCGAACATCTCGACATCCAGCGTAAAGGTGCGCTGCTCACCTGGACGCAGTCCGCCGACGCCGACCACCTGCCGGGCGGTCTCTTCGCCGCGGTCGTTGCGGATCGTGAGGACCACTGAATATTCCCAGGGATCGCCATCGGGTGGATGGCGAATCACCCCTTCCACGCGCAGTGCCGACGATTTCTCGAGCGCGTTCTGGTCGGTCGCCTCGAAGCGCACGTGGTGCTTGCAGCCGGGACACACCGCGGCGCTTTCGAGGATGGTGGTCTTGCAATGGGGGCAGACGCGGGTTGCACCCGCGGTGCCCGGGCGCGCGCTGCTCATGACGCGGCGCGCGATTCCATGCTGTGGACCGAAGCGTGACCATTGAGTGCCTTGCCGGCCTTGTCTTCCCAGCCGAAGTCGGCCTGGCCGCGCATGCGGGAACCCGCGGCTACGGTCAGCGAACCGGCCTTGACGTCGCCGATGAGCACGCCGCCCTCGAGCAGCTCGACGCGCTCCGCGCCTTCGATGTTGCCTTCGAGTTCGCCAGCGATGACCACGCGCTTGGCGCGCACGCCACCGGAAAGCTTGGCGCCGGCTTCGATGGTCAGGTCGCCCTGCACGTTGACGTCGCCCTTGAAACGACCGGCGATGCGGACGTGGCCGGTGCCCTCGATCTTGCCTTCGATGGTGATGTCGGAGGCGATCAGCGATTCCTTGGACTGCGGTTCGCCGGCGCGTCGCGGTTGCGCGGCAGCTGAGGGCTCGACGCTCGGTGGCGGCGCGTCACGCTGGGCAGGCTGGTCTGGTGTGAATGCGGTCGCTTCCTTCCTGGCGGCGGGCTGCTGGTTGAAAATCGCCATGGTGCGAATTCCTCTGGACGGTTGCTGATGATCCCCTGGACCATCGAGCCTAGCACGCACCCGGCCACGGAGGCCTGTGACGCCAGCCCGCAAAACGAGTGATCGGACGCCTCCGTCTACATCCGGAAAACGCCGAAGCGGCCACGTTCGACCGGTGCGTTCATCGACGCGGACAGCCCCAGGCCGAGGACGCGGCGGGTGTCGACCGGATCGATGATGCCGTCGTCCCACAGGCGCGCCGTTGCGTACCACGGGCTGCCCTGCGATTCGTATTGCTCCCGGATGGGTGCCTTGAAGGCGGCTTCCTCTTCGACGCTCCACTGTCCGCCGCGCGACTCGATGCCATCGCGCTTGACCGTCGCCAGCACCCCGGCGGCCTGGTCGCCGCCCATGACGCTGATGCGTGCGTTGGGCCACATCCACAGGAAGCGACCGCCGTAGGCACGCCCGCACATCGCGTAGTTGCCCGCGCCGAAGCTGCCACCAATCACCACGGTGAATTTCGGCACCGCTGCGCAGGCTACGGCCGTCACCATCTTCGCGCCGTCCTTTGCGATGCCGGCGTTCTCGTATTTGCGACCGACCATGAAGCCGGTGATGTTCTGCAGGAACACCAGCGGGATGCCGCGCTGGTCACAAAGCTCGATGAAGTGAGCACCCTTGTGAGCCGACTCGGAGAACAGGATGCCGTTGTTGGCGACGATGCCGACCGGATAGCCTTGGATGTTTTGGTTTAGT
The DNA here is from genome assembly GCA_028293685.1 of Lysobacteraceae bacterium. Classification (GTDB taxonomy): domain Bacteria; phylum Pseudomonadota; class Gammaproteobacteria; order Xanthomonadales; family Xanthomonadaceae; genus Cognatiluteimonas. The sequence goes on from JAQGOI010000009.1 coordinate 30,384, forward strand.
GAAAACTTCGTATTTCCTTTCAGCTGTTTTTTCTGATGTATCTGGTTTGCGTTGTT
>JAQGOI010000013.1 GCA_028293685.1 Lysobacteraceae bacterium
CGAGTTGGAAACCCAATTTGCCGTCTCTCGCACCATCGGAAAAAACCTCGTATCCGCCGTTGTAGCCGAACTCAGCACGCCAGCCTGATCTATTTCGAATCCTTCCCAACCATCCCTTTGATCACGATCAAGAGGCCAAGCGGTTTGATAAGGAGGAAAAGGCAGGTGGGATAGAGATCTGCAACCCCACTGGTCAATGGGCCCGCTGAGGAAAGCCGCGACAACGGGCCAAACGCTGCCCAGGTGTCGGCTGGAAAGTTGCTAAGAGCCAGAGCGGATATCGGAAGTCGGGCGCCGGGCGCGGTTTCGACTGCAATCAGGTAAACGGCCCGGGCGCCATAGACTGAGTGGCGGGGAGCGCAGAATACAAATTTTTGGTGAGATCGGAATCTGCGATCCCGCCGGTGCATCGGCCTCCAGAGAAAAACGCCCGACAAAGAGTCAAACGCTGCCAGGGTGTCGGTTTAAAAGGTTCTCTGAGGCAAAGCGAATGCCGGAAAGCGCGGGCACCGTGCGCGATTTCCTCTGTAATCAACGTCACCGGCCTGGGCGCCCCAGACTGAATGGCGGAGAGAGTGGGATTCGAACCCACGGTGGTATCGCTACCACGGCGGTTTTCAAGACCGCTGCCTTAAACCACTCGGCCATCTCTCCGGGAGCGCGGCATTCTAGCGGACGCTGGAGCTGTCGGCTTGCGGTCGGGCGATTGCCCGTCTACGCTCGCCTGGCTAATCATGAATGGAGGTGACAAGGATGATCATCCGCGTTTTCGTGGTCGATGACCACGCGTTGGTGCGCGCAGGGATGCGCATGATTCTGGCTGGCGAAACCGATATCGACGTCGTCGGTGAAGCGGACTGTGGCGAGGCCGCGTTACCGCTGATCCGCAAGCTCAAACCCGATGTCGTGCTGTGCGACCTGCATCTGCCCGGTGTCAGTGGGCTGGAGTTGACCGAGCGCATCCTCAAGGGCGATCACGGCACCCGCGTCATCGTGGTGTCCGTCCTGGAAGATGGACCGATGCCCAAGCGCCTGCTCGAGGTCGGGGCGTCGGGTTATGTCGGCAAGGGCGGCGACGCGAGCGAGTTGCTGCGCGCGGTGCGCGATGTCGCGCGGGGCAAGCGTTACCTTGCCAACGGCATTGCGCAGAACCTGGCGTTGTATGGCATCGGTGGTGATGCGTCGCCGTTCGACGCCTTGTCACCCCGCGAGCTGGAGGTCGCGATGTTGTTGACGCAGGGTTTGCGTCAGGAAGACATCGCAAAGCGCCTCAGCCTGAGCGCGAAAACCGTCAATACCCATAAGACGCGTTTGTTCGAAAAACTCGGCATCCGCGACAGCATCGCACTGGCCAGGCTGGCCGGGCAGTACGGTGTTGCCGATCCCGCCAGGGCCTTGCTGGTGACATAACCGCAGGCAGTTCCCGGCCGCATCGCCGGGAACGGTGGCCGCTGCCTAGTGCAGCGGCCACGATTGATCACGCGTTGTGCTGGTGTTCGTCGACGCCCATCGCTGCTGTTCCGGCGTGCTCGGCAACGACATGCTCGACATGCTCCGCCACTGCATGGGCTTCGACGGCATGCTCCGCGACAGCATGCTCCGCGACAGCGTGCTCCGTGACGGCATGCTCCGCGACTGCATGCGCAGCCGCTTCCGCCGGGTCGGCAGCCATGCTGTCCACATGGTCATCGAACAGTCCTGGTGCCGGCGACGACACTTCCGTCTCGGTGATGGGTTCGAACATGCCCACGGCGGTCTCGACGCTCGCCATTTCAGCTGGCTCCAGCGCGAAGGTTTCCAGGAGTTGCGGATCGGCGGGTTGTTCCGGGACTTCCGCGGCGACTGCCACGTCGTGCGCGAACAGCGCCTCCGGCGGCGAGGCGATAGGTTCGGGCGCACTGCGCGTTTCCGCGGCCGCCATGTCGATCGCGGTGAAGGCGACCGGAAGCGGTTGCGTGGTTGCCGTGTTGACGCGTTCACCGACAACGACTTCCGCCGGCATGGCGACGCCGACTGCGACTGGTGGTTCTTCGTCGTCGAAATCGAACTCGGGCTGCGAACGCATGGCAGCAACCACGTCGCCGCCAATATCCTCATGCTCCTGCGCGCCAGGCTCGGCTGCAGTGGAACCCTCCGCGCCACGACGGCGACGGCGACCGCCGCGACGACCGCGACGACGACGACTTCCCGCTTCGCCGCTCGCGTCCTGGCCATCGACGGGGGCAGGCGAGGGTGCACCCGTTGCGGATTCGACCCGCGCAGCGTCCAGTGACACGGCGTCGCCCGGAACAGCATTCAACGGTTGCTTCGCAAGCTCGGGAGCCGCGGCAAGTGGTTTGCTTTCGCCCGTGGCTGGCTCGTTGCGGGGCGGCCGTGGCGTTCTTGGCGGCGCTGGCTGACGGTTGTCGTCCCTGGGAGCCGGTTGCCGGCCGTCGCCCGCCTGCCTGGCATCGCCGGATTTCTGCTGGGGCTGCCGTTGCTGCCGCTGCTGCGGCTCGTTGCGCGGCCGATTGTCCGCAGGCTTGGCCTCGGGCGACCTGATCTCCGGGGCCTTCGACTCCTGCTGCCGCTGTTGGGGATTGGTCGGCGCGCGATTGCCACGCGACTCCTGTCGCTGACCGTCACGCATGGGCTTGCCACGACCATCGCGACGTTGCCCACTGCGATCGCTTCGGCCGCGTCCATCCTGCGAGCGCACCTGGCTCGGCTGCGCGGCTGGTGCTGCCTGCCCACCGCCGAAGAATCCAAGGATGCGCCCAAGGATGCCGGTGGATTCCTTCCGGGCGATGGCAACCGGGGGAGCGGCGAACTCGGCCTGCGCAACGTCCTCGCGCGACTCGCGCACAGGCGCTGGCTGCGCGGGCCGGACCTGCGTCACCGCGGCAGCAACCGGCACGTTGAGGTTGGCCTTGGTCAGCGCAATCGTCGCCAGCTTGCGTGGCGTCCCACGCTGGTAGCTCGGGCGCGACGCTTCCTCGCTGAGCTCGTTTTCGCGCAGGCGCGTGACTTCGTAATGCGGGGTTTCGAGCTGGTCGTCGGCGACGATGACGATCGGCGCATCGTGGCGCTTCTCGATCTCGCTCAATGCGCGCCGCTTCTCGTTGAGCAGGTAGTTGGCGATTTCGACCGGCACCTGGACCAGCACCTGTCCGGTGTTTTCCTTCATCGCATGCTCTTCGGCCACGCGCAGGATCGACAGCGACAGCGATTCGATGCTGCGCATGCGGCCATGACCTTCGCAGCGCGGACAGATCAGCTGGCTCGATTCGCCGAGCGACGGTCGCAGTCGCTGGCGCGACATTTCCAGCAGGCCGAATTTGGAAATGCGGCCGAGCTGGACGCGTGCACGGTCGAACTTCAGTGCGTTCTGCAGCTTGTTCTCAACGTCACGCTGATGCTTGCTGGACGACATGTCGATGAAGTCGATCACCACCAGGCCGCCGAGATCGCGCAGGCGCATCTGGCGTGCGACTTCCTCGGCCGCTTCCAGGTTCGTGTTGAACGCGGTTTCCTCGATGTCGCCGCCCTTGGTCGCGCGCGCCGAGTTGACGTCGACCGCGGTCAGGGCTTCGGTCTGGTCGATGACCAGCGCGCCGCCGGACGGCAATCGCACGTTGCGCTCGTAGGCGCCCTCGATCTGCGACTCGATCTGGAAGCGATTGAACAGCGGTGTGTCGTCGGTGTAATGCTTGAGCTTGCGCAGGTTGTGGGGCATCACCTGCTGCACGAATTCATGTGCTTCCTCATACATCTCGGGTGTGTCGACCAGGATCTCGCCGACGTCCGCACGCATGTAGTCGCGCAGGGCCCGGATGATCAGCCGCGATTCCTGGTAGATCAGGAAGGGCGCGGGCTTGGTCAGCGCGGCATCGGCAATCGCCTTCCAGACGCTGAGCAGGTAGTCGAGGTCCCATTGCAGTTCTTCGGCATCGCGGCCGACGCCGGCGGTGCGGATGATCACGCCCATGTCGTCCGGAATGGCGAGACGGTCCATGGCTTCTTTCAGCGCCGCGCGATCGTCGCCTTCGATGCGGCGCGAGACGCCACCGGCGGTCGGCGAATTCGGCATCAGCACCATGTAGCGGCCGGCCAGCGAAATGAACGTCGTCAGCGCGGCGCCCTTGGTGCCGCGCTCGTCCTTGTCGATCTGGACGACGACTTCCTGGCCTTCACGCAGCAGTTCGCGGATCGTCGCCTTGTTGGGGTCGACGCCGGCCTGGAAATAGTCGCGCGAGATTTCCTTCAGCGGCAGGAAGCCGTGGCGTTCACCGCCGTATTCGACGAAGGCGGCTTCGAGCGACGGCTCGAGCCGGGTGATGCGGCCTTTGTAGATGTTGGATTTCTTCTGCTCTTTCGACGGTTGCTCGATGTCGATGTCGTAGAGCGTCTGGCCATCAACGATAGCGACGCGCAGTTCTTCTGCCTGCGTCGCATTGATCAGCATGCGTTTCATGTTGCGTCCTCACGCGCCCCACTCTTACCCTGAGCAGGCACGCGACGACGCCGGGGGCGTTCGCCTCTGGATACCGCGAGCGGCACGGCTGGTGGATCCTTCGCAGGTGGCAAGCCATGGCTGCGAGCGCCGGTGCTGCTTCAAGTGTTCCAGCGCTTCGACACCACGGCGGGCCGCGGGAGCGCTTGTCTCATTTCAGTGTTGCCGGGCCGGCGTCGCGTTCGCTCGATGCAGGTGTGCGTCGAAGCAGGCGCAACGCGCGGGTCATGTTCAGCGCCGATGTCTGACACACCGGGCGATCTCCGGGTCTGCCGAACAGCCGCTAACATGGCCGCCCCGGGGGCGGTGGTCGCGCACTGTCGGATATCGTCGGGGTCCGGCTTCTGGCCGGTTTGCGTGCGATGTTGAAACATCGCCCGGCAACTCCCTGCGAAATCAAACCCTTACCTCGCCCGGCGAGTGTATCAGATCAGGCCCCGAATGACCCATTCAGACCCTCCAGAGCAGGCTTCGGGCCCTGCAGCCGACCCCGTCGAACGCAAGGATGCACGCACGGTGCGCATTGCCGAGGATCGCGACGGCCAGCGCATCGACAATTTCCTGCTGGGATACCTGAAGGGAGCGCCGCGCAGCCTGATCTATAAACTGCTGCGCTCCGGCCAGGTCCGTCTCAACGGCGGCCGCGTGAAGGCCGAGCGCAAGCTCGAGGCCGGCGACATGGTGCGCATCCCGCCCGTCCGCCTGGACGAGCCCGCCGACAAGGGCACGCCGGCACGCGGGCTGGTGGAAGCCATGGAGGCAAGCATCGTTTTCGAGGATGCGCGCCTGCTGGCCATCAATAAACCCGCCGGTGTGGCCAGTCACGGTGGCAGCGGGATCGCCTTCGGAGCGATCGAAACCCTGCGGGCCCTGCGGCCACGCGAGTCGCTGGAGCTGGTGCATCGCCTGGATCGCGACACGTCAGGACTCCTGCTTGTCGCGCGCAAGCGCTCCGCATTGACCGAACTGCAGGCCCTGATGCGGGAGGATGGCGGCCGCGCCGGCGGGATCCGCAAGCGCTACCTGGCGTTGCTCGTGGGGCGGATGCCCGATGGCGTGATGTCGGTGGATGCCCCGTTGCATGTCGGCCTGCGCCAGGGTGGCGAACGCCATGTCCAGGTGACGCCGGGCGGCAAGCCATCGATGAGCCACTTCAAGGTGCTGGAGCGGCGGGGCGGACAGTCGTATTGCGAGGTCCGCATCGAAACCGGCCGCACGCACCAGATCCGTGTCCACGCGGCGCATATCGACCACGCCGTCGCCGGAGACGACAAATACGGCGACGAGGCCGCGAACAAGCGTCTGCGCGATCAGGCCGGACTCAAGCGCATGTTCCTGCACGCATCGACGCTGGAGTTCGCCCTGGACGCGGGCGCCTCGCCGTACCTGTTGAATGCTCCGCTGCCAACCGAATTGATCGAGGTGCTCGACCGGCTTGCCTAGCCGCCAAGTCCGGGCCGCGTCCGGGTTCCCGGCCGTGGACGATTATTGGATGGCTGGCGCCAGCAGTTCACTGGCCTGTTGCACGGTCATGGGCTCGTACAACAGGTAACCCTGCAAGCCGTCGCAGCCCAGGCGCAGCAGCAGTTCCCGCTGGGCTTCCGTTTCCACGCCCTCAGCGACGACACTCATGCCGAAATTGCGGGCCAGCGCGATGATCGTGCGGATGATGGGAGCTTCCTCCTGCCCTGGAATCGACGCCGCCCCGATCTCCCTGACGAATGACTGATCGATCTTCAACGTGGTCTCCGTCAGCTTGTGCAGGTAGCTCAGCGACGAATAGCCAGTGCCGAAATCTTCGATGGCGACGCCGACGCCCAGGCTCCGGAGTTAGAACAGGTTGGCCGACGTTTCCGATACGTTCTGGA
>JAQGOI010000218.1 GCA_028293685.1 Lysobacteraceae bacterium
GACGAGCCGCACTCGACCAACTTCGATCTCTATCGGCTCAACGCCGATGGCAGCGGTTCGGCCAAAAACCTCACCGCGTCGAACAAGGCATGGGACGCGGGCCCGGTGTTCAGTGACGACGGCAGGACGCTCTACTACCGCGCGATGAAACGCCCGACGTACGAGGCGGATCGTTTCGCGCTGATGGGGATGGATATTGCTACCGGCGCGACTCGGGAGATCGATCCGCAATGGGATCGCTCGGCTGACGACATCACGCTGTCGGCCGATGGTCGCACCATCTACACCACCGCCGAGAGCGTGGGCCAGCATCCGTTGTTCGCGATCGACGTTGCCAGCGGCGCCGTCACGCAACTGGTCGGCGATGGCACCGTCAGCTCCGTCAAGCGTGCAGGGTCGACGCTCGCGTTTGCACGCAACACCATGCAGACCGGGGATCAGCTGTTCACCGCCGGTATCGACGGACGGTCGCTTGTTGCAGCCACGCCCAACGCGCAGGACATGCTTCCCGACGTTGCGTTCGGCGCGTACGAGCCGTTCGAATTCAAGGGGTGGAACGGCGACACCGTACACGGCTTCGTCGTCAAGCCGTGGAATTACCAGCCCGGCAAGAGTTATCCGGTCGCGTTCCTGATCCACGGCGGCCCGCAGGGCAGCTTCGGCAATGGCTGGAGTTATCGCTGGAACCCACAGACGTATTCGGGCCAGGGCTATGCAGTGGTAATGGTCGATTTCCACGGCTCAACGGGGTACGGACAGGCGTTCACCGACGCGATCTCCCAGCATTGGGGCGACCGTCCGCTGGAGGATCTGCAGAAAGGCTGGAAGGCCGCATTGTCGAAGTACAGCTTCCTCAACGGCGACAAGGCTTGCGCGCTGGGCGCCAGTTACGGCGGCTTCATGGCGTACTGGATCGCAGGCAACTGGCAGCAACCGTGGAAATGCATCGTGGCGCACGACGGTGTCTTCGACAATCGCATGATGGGTTACGAAACCGAAGAGTTGTGGTTCAGCGAATGGGAGAACGGCGGCACGCCATGGAACAATCCGCAGGGCTACGAAAAATTCAATCCGATCCTGCACGTCAAGGATTGGCGCGTGCCGATGCTGATCATCCACAACGAGCTGGATTACCGCATCCCGGTCGACCAGGGCATCGCCGCGTTTACCGCGCTGCAACGCAAGGGCATCGAATCGAAGTATCTCTACTTCCCCGACGAGAACCACTGGGTGCTCAAGCCGCAGAACAGCGTGCTCTGGCATGACACGGTCAATGCCTGGTTGAAGGCACACATCGGTAGCTGATGTCCCGCAAGGTGCGAGGCCGCGTCCAGTGCGCGGCTTCGTCTGCCGTGGTTTTCGACAACCAGTGCGCCAACGCGACGCCGGCCAGCGCGCCGACGCATTGCGCGGCAATGAAACCAGCCACGTCGACCGGTCGAATGCCGGAGAAACTCTGCGTCTGCGATCGCGCCAGGAATGTCGTCGGGCTTCGCAACGCGCGTTGTTGTTGCAGGCCCCAACTGACCTGGCTTACGCGCCAAGCAATCCCAGTAATGCCTGCGCCGCGGCTGGATTGCGCTCCTTGGCCGCACTGATGAAATAAATGAAAACGTCCCGCGGCCCTTTGTGCGACGACGAGGCAGGCTCCAGCCGCGGCAGATCGTCCGGCTCTGCGCCCGCAGCCCAGAGGTGCGCACGCTCGGCCCAGCGCTGCAGCTCGGGGATTGGATATCCGGTCTGGACGACGCTGCGGGCCTGCATCAGGCGCGCGTAGACGAAATCGGTGGTGACGTCGGCGAACGAAGGATGTTCGCTGGAGTCGGTGAACACCGTCGCCAGCCCATGCTCACGCGCCAAGGCGAGAAAAGCGGCGTCGACGCGCGTATGCACGCGCACATCGAGCACATGCCGGACAACGCGACCATCAACCACCTTCGGCAGCAGAGCCACGAATCGCGCGAGCTCGTCATGGTGCAACTTGCGGCCGGGGTCGAACTGCCAGACCACCGGACCGAGCTTGTCCGCGAGGGTCACGATGCCGCCGAGAAACGCGTCGATCTGGCCGTCGGTTCCAGCCAGGTCCCGCGCCATGGTGATGCGTTGCGGCGCCTTGACCGAAAACACGAAGCCGTCCGGTGTCTCGTCGCGCCACTTGGCGTACGTCGCAGGTTTCTGCGCGCCGTACCAGGTGCCGTTGATCTCGATCGCCGTCAGGTGGCGACTGGCGTATTCCAGTTCGCGTCGTTGCACCAGCCCGGTGGGATAGAAGTTGTCGCGCCATGGTGCGTAGGTCCAGCCGCCGACGCCGACCCGGATGCCGTCCACGACCCGCGGAGTGGGCGCATGCAGTTCAACTTCGGCGGGTTTGCGAGGCATCGTCAGCGGATCGGTTCGTCCAGCATCAGCTCGCGAACGTAACGCACCGGCGGTGCGCCGTACGACAGCACCTGATCATGGTAGGCCTTGGCATTGAAGCGATCGCCGAGTTTGGCTTCCATCGCGTGGCGCAGGTCGAACTGCTCCTGCACGCCGACGAAGTACGTCGGCAGCTGCGCCGACGACAGCTGCACCCGCACCCACTTGCCGGCGGCTTCGCGCTCCTGCTGGAACGCCTGCTGCGTCATCAGCTGCATGGCCTGCTCGCGACTCCAGTGGTCGACGTGCACGCCCTGGTCGAGGATCGCGTTGGCAATCGTGCGCAGGTAGAACTTCAGCTGCACCAGGTGGAACAGCGGATCGTTATCCATGTAACCGGCCTGGGTCATCATGTTCTCGCTGTACACCGCCCAGCCTTCGGCGAAAAGCCCCGAGCGCAGCACAGCGCGCAATGTCGACGGAAACTGCGCCGAATGCGCACCCTCCAGGTAATGGCCGGGCATCGCCTCGTGGATGGTGAGCAGGTGGATCATCCGCGAGTTGTATTCGCGCAGGAAGGATTCGGACTGCTGCGTCGTCCAGTCATCGGGAATCGGCGAGATCGCGAAATAGGTATCCAGCCCCTTGTCGAGCGGCCCGGGCGAATCGCAGTACGCAACGGCGACGCCGCGCTGGAATTCGGGCATCAGGACAACCTTGACTGGATCGCTGGGCACGGTGACGAGGTCCTTCTGGCGCACGAACGCCGTCGCAGTGGCCAGTGCCTGCTTGGCAGCCGGAACCACCTGATCGCGTGACGGATGGTCCCGA
>JAQGOI010000221.1 GCA_028293685.1 Lysobacteraceae bacterium
TCGGGACCAGGAACGCTGCAGAGCTGGCGGATCAGGTTCTAGTCGAACGTCGTACCCGCAGCCCTCCGCAAGAGTGCAGTGAAAAATCAGCCCCGGCATGCGTGCCGGGGCTTTTTTCTGCCTTAGAAAAAGCCGGGATATCCAGCGCGTCCGCTGTGCGTGGCTAGATCGCCTCGAAGCGGTTGGCCGCAACGTTCTTGCGTACGCGTGCCGGATCCCACACGCGACCGTTCATCGCGATATAGACGCCCGGTGGCAACGACTGCACGGCACCGACCGCGGTGCCGATGTTGAACTCCGCATCCGATCCACGAAACCGCGCCGGATTCAGTGCGCCGGTCAGAACGATGACCTTGTCGGCAAGCGAGGCGAGCACATGTGCCGTTTCGACCATCGTGTCGGTGCCATGCGTCACCAGCACGTGGCGCGCCTCCTGCGATGCGATCGTTGCGCGCAGCAGCTCGCGGTCGGCGGCATCGATATGCAGGGAGTCCTTGCGCAGGATCGGGATGACGCGAAAACGAAACGCGACGCCGAGTTCCTCGAGGATACGACCGATCTGCGGTTCGCCGACCTGGTAGTCCGACTTGTCGTCGAAATACACCTTGTCGATCGTGCCGCCGGTGGTGACCACGAGAAGCTCGTCCATCGTGTTGCCCGTTGCCTGCAATGGGACGAGTATAAAGCGGCGTTCAGCGGCCCTTGGAAAAGCGGGCCCGCAGGCCGTTGACGCTTGCGGAAAACACGATCACCAGGGCCAACGCGATCTCGCCGAGCGCGTAGGCCCGCTCCGCGGGTCGCGTCCACGCGACCATGACGCCGTGCGAGAACCATAGCAGCGCGATGACCCCCGCCCAGAAGGCGGTGCGCGAGGTTCCTCCACGGACCAATGCGATCGCAAAACACAACGGAGGCAGGCCGAAAAAGCCCAGTGCAAACCACTCCGATCGGCTTGCGAACCAGGCGGCATAGAGGACCGACAGGCCGAGCAACGCCACGACCAGCAGCCTGCGTGCGAATGTCATGGCACGAGCCTCGCGGCGAGGCAGGCGATCCGGCGACCCAGCGCGCGTGCCAGTGCGGCTTCGTCATCCGTGGGTTGCGTGTCGTCGTTCGCTCCGGAAACATGGCTGGCGCCGTACGGCGTGCCACCGCCGATGGTCGTGCTCAGCGCCGGTTCGGTGTAGGGAATGCCGGCGATGACGCAGCCGTGGTGCAACAACGGAACGATCATCGACAACAGCGTCGCCTCCTGGCCGCCGTGCATCGTGGCGGTCGAGGTGAACACGCCCGCAGGTTTGCCGACCAGGGTCCCGCTCGTCCACTCGGCGCCCAGGCCGTCGATGAAATGCTTGAGCGGCGCCGCCATGTTGCCAAAGCGGGTGGGACTTCCGAGCAGCAGGCCGGCGCATTCGGCCAGGTCGCTGCGCTCCACGTACGGAGCGCCTTCGTCAGGCACGGGAGGCGAGGCGACCTGCGTGGTACTGGCCACCGGCGGCACCGTCCGCAGGCGCGCACGCATGCCGTCGACCTCGCCCACGCCGCGGGCGACATGACGCGCAAGGCGCGCCACCGAGCCGCCACGGCTGTAATAGAGAACAAGAATATCGGCCATCGCGCGCTCCGGTGATGCGCAAGGATAGGGGATGCGGCCGCTCGCAGGTCCGTCGGTGACCAGCGGAGGCCCTGCGCGCCACTGACGCCGCTTCGGTTACGCTTTGGCGATGGCACCACTGAATCCGATGGCGCGCTTGCGCAACCACCTGGGTAACCGCCTTCGCGATCGCGCACGGGCGCATTCGTTCCTGCGTTTCGTCGGCCGTCGCTTCCTGGACGACCGTCTCTTCGAATCCGCGGGCGCCTTGTCGTTCACGACGGTGTTCGCGCTGGTCCCGCTGTCCATGGTCGTGTTCGGGATCCTCTCGGCGTTTCCGGTATTCAAGGACTGGAGCGCCCAGCTCAGCGATTACATTTTTTCCAACTTCGTGCCCAGTTCGGCCCGTGCGGTGGAGAAGTACCTACAGCAGTTCTCGGCCAACACCGGCAAGCTCACCACGGCCGGTGTGATCGCGCTTGTAGTGTCGTTGCTCATCACGCTGACCAGCGTGGAAGCGACTTTCAATCGCATCTGGCGCGTCAAGACCGCCCGCCCGAAATTCAGTCGCTTTCTCGTCTACTGGACGGTGCTGACGCTGGGCGCCCTGGTCGCTGCGACCAGCCTGGCGTTGTCGACACGCCTGTTTGCCCTGGCGATTTTCGAGACCGCGCCTGGTCGCGCGCTGGAAGCGGTGATGTTGCAACTGGCGCCGATGATGATCGAATTGATCGCGTTCGCAACGATCTTTCGCGTGGTTCCACATCGAACCGTCAAGTGGCGGCATGCCTTTGTCGGCGCCCTGCTGTCGGTGCTGCTGTTCGAGCTGGTCAAGTGGGGCATCAGCCTTTACCTGGGGAGCTTCGGTTCCTACCAGAAGATCTACGGTCCGCTGGCGTTCGTTCCGGTCTTCCTGTTGTGGGTGTTCTTCGGCTGGGTGTCGATCCTGTTCGGCGCATCGTCGGCTGCGTCGCTGGCGGCGTTCCGCTACCAGCCGATCGCGATGCGGCTGCCGGATGGATACGAGATCTACGGGCTGCTGCGCATGCTTGGTCGCTTTGCCGAAAAGCGCCAGAAGGGCGAGGGCCTGCACATCGAGGAAATCCAGAAACTCGAGCCGATGCTCACCGACGAGATGGTCCAGCAGATGCTCGCCGAGTTGTGCCTGATCGGTCTCGTCCGCCGGGCCGAGTCCGGCGAATGGCTGCTCGCACGCGATCTCGACACCCTGACGCTCTCGGAGCTTTACGAAGCGTGCCAGTTGCGGATCCCGATCGCCGAGGCGCACCTGCCGTGCCGCGACGACCCGCTTGGCGTCGCCGCCATTGCCGAGCTCGACCAGTTACGCATCCCGTTGCGCGATCTCCTCAAACGTCGGGTCGCCACCATTTACGACAACCTGCCGGCCGAATCAAAATGACGAGCACACTGCCGAAGCACGCACTGGTCGCTGGCTGCCTGGTGTTCCTGCTCATGGCCTGCAATCGCGGCACTGATGAACACGCGGCCGCTCGATCGACCGTTGCCAAGGCTCCGCCGCCCGCGGCAACGACGCCCGCGCCCGCGAACGCTGTCGCAACGACCCCGACCAAGCCCGACACACCCGCGCTGAAGGTCAGGACCATCGACGGCAAGGACTACGACCTCGCCGCACACCGCGACAAATGGGTCGTGGTCAATTTCTGGGCGACCTGGTGCGGCCCATGCCTGAAGGAAATGCCCGAGCTGTCGGCGCTCGACGCGATGCGCGAGCACATCGAGGTCGTGGGCCTGGCATATGAGGACATCACGCCGGCGGAGATGACGGCGTTCCTCAAAACGCATCCGGTCGTGTATCCCGTCGCCATCCTCGACGTCTACAAACCGCCGGCGGATTTCGCTACGCCTCCCGGTCTGCCGATGACCTACCTGATCGCACCCGGTGGCAAAGTCGCGAAACAATTCATCGGCCCGGTAACCGCCCGCGACATCGACGCGGCCATCTCGGCAGCCGGGGGCCCCAAGGCAGGCTGAGCACGTGGACAGCTGCGCACGATTCACCATTCACGGAAAAGTGCAGGGCGTCTGTTTCCGCGCCGCCACGCGGGAGCAGGCCCTGGCGCTGGGATTGCGTGGGCACGCGCGCAACCTGCGCGATGGGCGGGTCGAAGTACTGGCGTGCGGGTCGTCGGACGCGCTGGAACAAATCGAGCGCTGGCTGAAGCGGGGGCCACCGATGGCGCGCGTGGACGGCATCGAGCGCCATGCGGAAGTGATGCCGCCGGAGCTGGTCGGGTTCGCGATCGGCTAGCTTGTCGGCCGCGACATTCTGTCAGCCGTCGCGGCTTGGGATGGGGTGCAGCGCGCCGTAACGCTCGACCGACGGTTTTCCTGGCAGCGGCTCGAAGTCGAGAGGTTTCTCGGGCACGAAGGTATCGGGCAAGCGTGACAACAGATCACCGATCAGGGTCAGTCGCCCGCGTTTCTGGTCGTTGCAATCCACGAGTGTCCAGGGCGCCCATTCGGTATGCGTGGCTTTGAGCATCCGCTCGCGCGCAGCGGTGTAGTCGTCGTAATGCTGGCGTGCGGCCAGATCGATCGGCGACAGCTTCCAGCGCTTGAGCGGGTCGTCCAGGCGTTCGGCAAAACGCGCTTCCTGTTCGGCCTGGTCGCAGCACAGCCAGTACTTGAACAGCAGGATGCCGTCGTCGACCATCTGCTTCTCGAACAGCGGCGCCTGGCGCAGGAAAGCCGCCAATTGGCTCTCGCTGGCAAAACCCATCACCTTCTCCACGCCGGCACGGTTGTACCAGCTGCGGTCGAACAGCGTGATCTCACCTGCAGCAGGCAGGTATTCGACGTAGCGCTGGAAATACCACTGGGTCTTCTCGCGCTCGGATGGCGTCGGCAGCGCGGCGACGCGGCATTGCCGTGGATTGAGGTGTTCGCGGATGGCGTCGATGGCGCCGCCTTTCCCGGCGGCGCCACGCCCTTCGAACAGGATGACAATCCGTTGTCCGCTGCTCTGCACCCAGCGCGCAGCGGCGACGAGCTCAAGTTGCATGGGTTCCAGCAGCTTCTTGTAGGTCTTGCGCTTGAGCGGCTTCATCGACGTGGTCTCACTCGTTCAGGCGTGGGCGTAACGTCGCCAGGTTGCAAGGCCGGGTGCGTGCATCGAGTTGTGCGCGCAGGATCGACTCCCACGCGGTCCGGCAGGCGGACGTCGAGCCGGGAAGCGCGAACACGAACGTGCCATTGGCAAGGCCGGCGAACGCGCGTGACTGCAACGACGCTGTCCCGATCTCGGCAAACGAGATCGCGCGGAACAGTTCGCCAAAACCGGGCATCTGCTTGTCTAACAGCGGCAGCAACGCCTCTGGCGTGGAATCGCGACCGGTAAAACCGGTACCACCGGTGATCAGAATACCGTCGACCTGCGCATCGGCAATCCACTGCGACACCAGCGCCCGCAGGCGGTAACGGTCGTCCGGAAGCAGGGCGCGCGCGTGCAGCACATGTCCATCGTCGGACAGGGCCTGTACCAGGTAGTCGCCCGAACTGTCCTGCTCCGGCGTGCGCGAATCGGAGACGGTCAGCACGCACAGACGCAAGGGAACAAGGCCAGGCGCGCTTGCAGACGACATCGTGTCTCCTTGTTGATCGATCGGGCAGTTACCCGCGAAGCGAGCCTAGCGCAATGGCAGTGAATACCATTGGCTTGCATCTTCCTGCCATCCGGCGGAGCGATAGAGCCCGCGGGCAGGGGCATTGTCGCGCCCGGTTTCGAGCATGATCGCGGCCGCGCCGTCGTCTCGCGCGAATCGTGCGGCAGCATCCAGCAGCGCGCGTGCCACGCCGAGACGCCGCGCAGCGTCGGCGACATAGAGGTCGTTGAGGATCCACAGCCGCGCCGTGCGTACCGACGAGAACATCGGATACAGCTGGGTGAAGCCGCAGGGTGCGCCGTCGCCATGCGCCAGCAACAGCACGCTTTCGTCGTTGCGCAATCGCGCCTGCAACCAGTCACGTGCACGGCCCACATCGGTCGGTTGCCCATAGAACTGCCGGTACGCATCGAACAACGGCGCGATCGCATCGACGTCGTCGATGCCGGCACGGCGAACGGCAATGCTCATGGCGTGTCTCCAAGTCGCGCGAGTTCGTCTGCCTGGTGTTCGCGCGTCAGGCGCTCGACCAGGCCGTCAAGATTGCCTTCAAGCACATTGGGCAGGTCGTACAAGGTCAGGCCTTCGACGCGATGATCGGTGATCCGCCCCTGCGAAAAATTGTAAGTACGGATGCGCTGGCTGCGATCGCCGCTACCCACCTGCAATTTCCGATCCAGCGCCTGTGCGGCCTGGCGTTTTTCGAGTTCGGCTTCGACCAGCATCGCGCGCAGGCGTTTCATCGCCTTGTCGCGGTTTGCGTGCTGGCTGCGTTCGGTCTGCGATTCGACGACGACACCACTGGGCAGGTGCGTGATGCGGATCGCCGACTCGGTCTTGTTGACGTGCTGGCCGCCGGCGCCCGACGAGCGGAACGTGTCGACCTTCAGGTCGGCGGGATTGATCTCGACGGCGACGCTGCTGACATCTTCGGCAATGATGGCCACGGTCGCCGCCGATGTGTGGATGCGACCCTGCGATTCGGTTTCCGGCACGCGCTGGACGCGGTGCGTTCCCGACTCGAATTTCAGTCGCGAATAGGCGCCGCGACCTTCGATGCGCGCGACGATTTCCTTGTAGCCGCCATGCTCGCCGGCACTGGCGGACTCGACTTCGACCTTCCAGCCCTGGCGCTCGGCGTAGCGGGCGTACATGCGGAAAAGGTCGCCTGCGAAGATCGCGGCTTCGTCCCCGCCGGTGCCGGCGCGCACTTCCAGGTATACGTTGCCCTCGTCGCGGACATCACGCGGCACGAGATGCGCCATCAGGTCCGCATCGAGTTGCTCGAGACGGGCATTGGCGGCAGCGACATCCTCTTCGGCCAACGCATGCAGTTCGGCGTCGCCGAGCATGGATTGTGCGGCGGCGATATCGCGCCGCGCCTGCGCTTCCGCTGCCAGCCCGTCAGCCACGGGTTGCAGCTGTGCGAATTCGCGCGACAGGTTGCGGAAGCGCTCGTTGTCCGCGACGGTGCCGGGGTCGGCCAGCAGCCGCTCGAGTTCGTCGCGACGGTCGAGCAGCGCTTCAAGCTTGCGACGCAGGCTGGGGATCATGTGTCGCTGCTGTCGCCGGAGTCGCCGCCGCCCGCATCGCCGGTGACCGGGAACAGCCGGGCCGTGGCGCGCGCCAGTTCCGCATCGCCGGTGAGCGCGGCTTCCCGCAGCGCAACGGTCGGAGCGTGCAGCAGGCGATTGGTCAGCGTATGGGCGAGGAAGTCGAGTACGGCTTGCGGATCCTGTCCGTTGTCCAGTTGCTGCCTGGCCTTGGCCAACACTTCGATACGTGCGCTGTCGGCATGGGCGCGCAGGCGCTTGAGCGGCGCCGTCCGCGTACTCGCAGCGAGCGTCTCGACGAACCGTGACACCTGCAGTTCGACGATGGCCTCGGCGGCGTCCGCAGCTTCGCGCCGGCTGCGACGGTTGTCCTCCACCGCGCGCTCGAGGTCATCGATCGTGTACAGGAACACGTCCTTCAACGTGGCGACGTCTGCTGCGATGTCGCGCGGCACTGCCAGGTCCAGCAGCAGCATCGGTCGATGCCGGCGTTGCGCCAATGCGGCGGCGACCTGCGCGCGTTGCAGGATCGGCTCGCGACTGGCGGTGGCCGAGAACACGATATCCACGTCGGCCAGATGGCGGTCGATGTCGGCCAGCGGCAAGGCCATGCCGCCGTGTCGGCTGGCCAGGTCCTGGGCGTGGGCGAGGGTGCGGTTGGCGACGAGCAGGCGCTTGACCTGCGCCTGTGCGAGATGGCGGCCGACCAGCTCGATGGTTTCCCCGGCGCCGATCAGCAACACCGTCGAATCTTCGGGGCGCGCAAACGTGCTCTGCGCCAGGCGCACGGCCGCCGAGGCCACCGACACCGGATTGGCACCGATACGGGTGTCGGTACGTGCACGCTTGGCCGCGACGAATGACTGCTGGAACAGGCGGTCGAGCTGCGTGCCCAGTGTCCCGGCCGCACGTGCGGCGGCCCAGGCATGTTTCACCTGCCCGAGAATCTGCGGTTCGCCGAGGATCAGCGAGTCCAGGCCGGTGGCCACGCGAAACAGATGCCGGACCGCGTTGGCGTCGTAATGCCAGTAGAAGTACGACTCCAGCCCGGACGCATCGTCCGGATGGCTGGCCAGCCATTGCCCAAGCGCCCGCCCGCCGTCGTCCGCCACCGCGTAGAGCTCGGTGCGATTGCAGGTCGACAGCACGGCCACCTCCGCCACCGAGGGCAACGATCGCAACGCCGACAATGCGTCCGGCAAGCGCTCGTCGGCAAACGCCACCCGCTCGCGCAGGCGGACCGGCGCGGTCTGGTGGTTGATGCCCAAAGCCAGCAGGGTCATCGCGATGGCGTTTTGCTCCAAGGATGGGGTGTCTGTCGCAGCGGGCATTCCGTTGTCCGCATGCGGACAGTGTTTTACCGCGCGTGCGCTAAGCTTCGGACGCAATAGGCCGCCATTTTACGGCCCGGTTGCGTTCGATGCCCGTTCCTGGCCCTACATGCCTTATCCGGCGGCTGCAGCGCGCGGCCTGCGTCGCCGTTGTTTTCGCGATTGCATCAGTCGGCGATGCCGGTGCACAGGCGCGCCCGGCCGCGGATCCCGTGGCGGCGACGCTGGCCGGCGAGTTCGCCCTGCAGGCGGGCAAGCTCGATGAAGCCGCCGTCTGGTATCTGGATGCCGCGCGGGCCTCGAAGGCCGACATCGGCCTTGCCGAACGCGCCACCCGCATCGCCCTGCTCGCCGACGACGATGCCCGTGCAGGTGAGGCACTCGCGCTCTGGCGCGCGCGCGCGCCCGGATCGTTGCCCATGCGCGCTGCGGCCGCGACGCTCGCCCTGCACCGGCACGACGAATCGTCGGCCCGGGCACAGCTGGAAGCGCTGCTGCGCGGAAAGGAGGCAGGCAGTTGGCGCTATGCCCTGGTGGCGCTGGCCGGCGGGGCCAAGGATCCCGTGCTTGCGGCGCGGCTGCTTGGCGAGCTGGTGGATGCGGGGGCGATCCCCAACCAGCTGCAGGCGTGGCTCGCCTTTGGCGCGTTGGCGCAGCGCCTGGAGCAGCCGGCGCTCGACGCACGCATCGTCGATGCCGTCATTGCCAGGTTCCCTGGTGAGCCGCGAGTGGCACTGCTGCATGCCAGCCAGTTGCGCGAAGCGGGCAAGACCGACGAGGCGCGCGCGGTACTCGCCGGTCTGGAGGCGTCCACACGGAAGGTCGAGGAAATGCGCCTGGCGGTGGCCGCCGAATACGACGCGCTGGGTGATCCGGAGATGGCGGCCAGCGTGTTGGCGCGCGGGCCCCAGGACACCCAGAGTTATGCGTTGCGGGCATCGTTGCTGGCCAAGGCCGAAAACAACACCGCGCTGCAGGCGCTGTATGCGCAATTGCAGGAAGGATCGAGCAATCCGGATCCCGAGCGCCGTTTGCTGCTTGGACAGACCGCCGAGTTCCTCAAGCGGATGGACGAAGCCCTGGCGTGGTACCGGAGCGTGCCGGGCGGCTCACAGCGCTGGCAGGCGAGGCTTCGTGCCGCGAGCGTGTTGCGCGATCTGAAACATGGCAACGAGGCCTACGCCGAACTGCGGAAGATGCAGGCCGACGCCAGCGTCGAAGACGATGCCCGGCGCGATGCCTACCTCATGGAGGCCGACCTGCGGCAGAAGGACAAGGACGCCGCGGGCGAAATGGACGCGTTCGCGCGGGGCCTGGCCGCCTATCCCGATGACAGCGGGCTGCTGTACGCGCGCTCGCTGAGCTGGGAACGACGCGACGACATCGCCCACGCCGAGGCCGATCTGCGCAAGGTGCTGGCGCTCGAACCGGACAATGTCGCCGCGTTGAACGCGCTCGGCTACACTCTGGCCGACCGCACCACGCGCTACCGCGAGGCGCTGGAGTTGATCGACCGCGCTCGCGTGGCCGAGCCCGATAACGCCGCGATCATCGACAGCTACGGCTGGGTGCTGTTTCGCCTGGGCCGCCCGAGCGACGCGCTGGTCGCGCTGCGACACGCCTTTGCGTTGCAGAAGGATGCGGAGATCGCGGCGCACCTGGCCGAAGTGCTGTGGACGACCGGCGACAAGCCGCAGGCACGCAAGTATTTCGACGAGGCGCGCAAGCTCGAGCCCGACAATCCATCGCTGCAGCGCGCGCTGCAACGGACCGGCGCATGAGCGCGGGTCGAGTCTGGATGGCGTTGGCCAGTGCAATTCTGTTGACGGCCTGTGTCGGGCGTCCCGTCCGCCAGCAGCCTCCCGCTGCGGTCGCGATGGCCGAGCAGGTGCAATTAGCGCGCGTGGCGATGCTCGCCGGACACCGTCAATGGTCGCTCCAGGGGCGCGTGGCTTTGTCCAATGGCCGTAACGGCGGTAGCGGGCGGATTGACTGGCAGCAGGACGGCGCCCGTTATCTGGTTTCCCTGAGCGCGCCGATCACCCGCCAGAGTTGGCGTCTGCAAGGGGCCGCGGATGGCGCGCGGCTTGAAGGGCTCGAAGGAGTGCCACGACTTGGCGCCGATGCCGAAACGCTGCTGCGCGACGCCACGGGATGGGAGATTCCCGTCAACGCCCTGGCGTCCTGGGTTCGTGGCGCGGCGGATGCGGGCCTGCCGCAAGCCGTCGTCCAATACGGGTCCGACGGGCACCTGTCCAACCTGCGGCAAGCCGGCTGGAGCATCGACTACAGCGACTGGCGGACCCAGCCCGCGCTCGGGATCGACCTGCCGGCGAGGCTCGACGCCACGCGCGAAGGCGCCCGGGTGCGGCTGATCGTCGATCACTGGCAGGAAGGTGCCCCGACACCATGAGCGATGCCTCCGGGCCTGGCTGGAGCCGTTGGCCAGCACCCGCCAAGCTCAATCTCTTCCTTCGCATCACCGGCCGACGGCACGATGGCTATCACAGCCTGCAGACGGTCTTCCAGCTGCTCGAGTGGGGGGACACGGTCGGACTGCGACTTCGCGCTGACGGGGTGATCAACCGGATCGGTGCGTCGGTACCAGGCGTGGAGGCGCACCAGGACCTGGCAATAAGAGCCGCCAAACTGTTGCAAACGTCGGCAAATGTCTCCAAAGGAGTGGATATCCTCGTCGAAAAGCGAATTCCGAATGGCTCGGGCTTTGGCGGCGGATCGTCGGACGCGGCGACTGTCCTTGTCGCGCTCAACACCCTTTGGCAAGTCGGCCTCGATCTGGATTCCCTGGCTGAACTGGGCCTGTCGCTGGGGGCAGACGTGCCGGTGTTCGTGCGCGGCCAGAACGCGTGGGCCGAGGGGGTGGGTGAACAGCTGAGCCCGGTGCGACTGCCTCCGGCCTGGTACGTGCTGGTCGATCCCGGGGTCCACGTTGCGACGGCAGCGCTTTTCCAAGTCCCTGAATTGACGCGCGATGCGCCTCCCACGACAATGGCCGACTTCGTTTCGTATGCGTCGCTGGGCAATGCGTTCGAGCCGGTGGTGCGACGCCGTGAACCGGCCGTCGAGGCCGCTTTCCGAGCGCTGGCATGCATTGGCTCGCCGCGCCTGACTGGCAGCGGCAGCGGCTGCTTTGTTGAATTCGGTGACCAGGCCTCGGCCGAGGAAGGCCTGGCGGCATTGCCTTCGGGCTTGCGTGCCTGGATCGCGCAGGGTGCGGCGCGGTCACCGTTGCAAGTGGCCGTCGAGAGGTGGAGTGCGGTTACCAGCGGGAATGCGTAGGTCAATGCAGGGGCGTCGCCAAGTGGCCCAAGGCACCAGGTTTTGATCCTGGCATTCGCAGGTTCGAATCCTGCCGCCCCTGCCAGTTGAGAACCGGGATTCGGGATTGGATATTCGGGATTCGGATCGCAGGCAGACGTTGTTCGTTCCATCGGCAGTTCAATGATTTTTCCAATCCCGAATCCCTAATCGCGAATCCCGGCCCTCATGCAAGAAGATCGCAACCTGCTGGTGTTCACCGGCAACGCCAACCGGCCTTTGGCCGAGGCCGTGTGTCGGGAGCTCGGCATCCGCCTGGGCAAGGCACAGGTGGGTCGGTTTTCCGACGGCGAGGTGCAGGTCGAGATCGAAGAGAACGTGCGTCGCCAGGAAGTGTTCGTGATGCAGCCCACGTGCGCACCGAGTGCGGAGAACCTGGTGGAGTTGCTGGTGCTGATCGACGCGCTCAAGCGCGCATCGGTGTCCAGCGTGACCGCGGTGGTGCCGTATTTCGGCTATGCACGGCAGGATCGGCGACCGCGTTCGGCGCGGGTGCCGATCACGGCAAAGGTCGCTGCGCAGATGTTCTCGACCGTCGACACCGACCGGGTGCTGACGGTCGATCTGCATGCCGACCAGATCCAGGGCTTTTTCGATATTCCGGTCGACAACGTCTATGCCTCTCCGCTGCTGCTGGCTGATATCTGGCGCGCATACGGCACCGACAACCTGATCGTGGTGTCGCCGGATGTGGGCGGCGTCGTTCGCGCAAGGGCAATCGCCAAGCGGTTGGACGATGCGGACTTGGCGATCATCGACAAACGCCGTCCCAAGGCCAACGTGGCCACGGTAATGAACATCATCGGCGACGTCACCGGCAGGATCTGCGTGCTGGTCGATGACATCGTCGATACCGCCGGGACCCTGTGCGCCGCTTCGGCAGCGCTGAAGGCAGCCGGAGCGATCAAGGTGGTCGCCTACTGCACGCATCCCGTGCTGTCGGGGTCGGCGATCGACAACATCAGCCGCTCGCAACTGGACGAGCTGGTGGTGACCGACACGATTCCGTTGTCGGATGCCGCCCGTGGTTGCAGAAAAATCAGGCAGCTCAGCGTCGCCGAGCTGCTGGCCGAAACGATCCGCCGGATCGCCTTCGGAGAATCCGTCAGTTCGCTGTACGTCGACTAGTCGACAACAGCACTGGCTCCTACGCTCACCTGGTCGCGGGTGAGTGAACTTGCCGCCGCGAGGCGGTTTCCTGTCGCAAAGAGAGAAACAACATGTCCGATCATTCCATCAAGGCTACTGGCCGCAAGGACGAGGGGAAAGGTGCGAGCCGCCGCCTGCGTCATGCCGGTCAGATTCCTGCCATCGTCTACGGCGGCCACGCCGAGCCGAAAAGCATCCAGCTCGCGCACGAAAGGACCTGGCTAGTCAGCCAGAGCGAGTGGTTCTACTCGTCGATCCTGTCGCTCGACGTCGACGGCACCACCGAGCGCGTGCTGCTGCGTGACATGCAGCGCCACCCGTACAAGCAGCAGATCATGCACCTGGATTTCCAGCGCGTGAGCGAGAACGAAGCCATCCGCGTCGCGGTGCCGCTGCACTTCATCAATGCCGAGAAGTCGCCTGCCGGCAAGGCATCGGATGTGGTCATCACGCACGAGCTCAACGAAATCGACATCAGCTGCCTGCCCAGGGACCTGCCGGAGTTCATCGAACTCGATCTGGGCAACCTGCAGATCGGCGACACCATCCACCTGTCGCAGGTCGTGCTCCCCAGTGGCGTCGAGGTTCCCGAGCTCAAGCTCGGTGGCGACCATGATGTCGCGGTGGTCGTTGCCCGCCACGCCCGTGTCGAAGCCGAAGAGGATGCCACCGAGGCTGCTGCGGCTGCGGCTGCGTCTGCGGCATCGACCGCTGA